>JBIOUJ010000165.1:0-23191 GCA_044867025.1 Pyrinomonadaceae bacterium
ATGAACGCAGATTCAAATCTGCGTTCATCCGCGATCATCTGCGGCTTACTACCTTTCAGGATCGATCCTGATCTTCATCTTCTGAAGAACCTGAAGATCCTCTTCCGTGAGTTCGAGGTTGGCGCCGTCAGAGACGCCTTCGTCGTCTCCGGCGTGAGGCCTCAAACCAATCTCGAGCCGGAGCGTCAGTTCCATCTCATATCCGGCTTCGCGCAAACGTTCAATCGCCTCTGCGACTTTCGTCGAGTTTTCCACTGATTCGTTAATCGCAGTCCCGATCTCGCGAACTATCTCTTTTGCGTCGTCATCGATTTCCATTTTGCTGGTATGCTACGACAGTCCTTGAAGATTGCCAACTGCCAATTGTCAATCGGCAATGATAGACTGTCGTGGTCCTAATATGCTTGGCACAATCGGCATCCTGACAGGTGGCGGCGACGCTCCGGGCCTCAATGCTGTCATTCGCGCGGTGGTCAAAACTGCCACGTGCGAACACGGCATGCGCGTGATTGGCGTCGAAGACGGTTTTGAAGGTCTACTCGGCGCTACTCGCACACGACTGCTCGCGCCAGGCGACGTGCGTGGACTACTTCCGCGCGGCGGCACAATCCTCGGGACACGTAACCGCGGTAACTTTGTCGAGCGCATCGAAGACGGCGTTAAGCGAGAGGTCGAGAGCGTTTACCAGGAAGCGATCAGCAACATGAAGGTCTTGGGCATCGACGCACTGGTGGCGCTTGGTGGTGAAGGCACGCTCACGATCGCGAATGAGTTTCACAAGCGCGGCGTCTGCGTGATCGGTGTGCCGAAGACGATCGATAACGATCTCGCTTGCACAGAACTGACGTTTGGTTTTGTCACTGCTCTGGACATCGCCACCGAAGCTCTCGATCGTTTACACACGACTGCCGAGTCACACGATCGCGTGATGATTCTCGAGGTGATGGGCCGTCATGCCGGATGGATCGCGCTTCATTCGGGTATCGCGGGCGGCGCGGACGTAATCCTGATTCCGGAGATACCGTTCTCGCTCGAGGCTGTCGCGGAAAAAATTCGCGCGCGCGATCTGACTGGATCGAATTTTAGTATTATCGTCATCGCTGAAGGTGCAATCGAAATCGGGCACGACCTGGTTTATCAAGACAAGGGTGATGTACATCGTGCACCCCGGCTCGGCGGCATTGGTCAACACCTGCAAGAGGATTTGGAAAAGCTTACGGGAAAAGAAACCCGCTGCGTAGTGCTGGGACATCTCCAAAGAGGCGGGCGGCCCAACGCATTCGACCGTATGCTTGCAACTAACTACGGCACATCCGCGGTTCGCGCGCTCGCGCAAGGTAAAAGCGGCGTGATGGTCGCCTTGCAGGCCGCCGACGTGGTTACAGTGCCGCTTACTGATGCTATCCAGCGTATCAAGACCGTCCCGCCCGGGGGCCAGTTGGTGCGCACGGCGCGCGATACCGGTATTTCCTTTGGCGCTCCTGACGAGGCCAGTTATCATAAGCCGCAGTAATTTGCGGAAGGATTGATCGTGTCACAGGTTATTAAAGCCAAACTTCAGACGGAACTCGACGAACTCGAAACCGAGTTGCGCATCCATTTGCCGAAAGAGATTAAGAGGGCGCTTGAGTTCGGCGACCTTCGTGAGAACTCCGAATACCGCGCAGCGCTCGACCGACAAAACGTTGTTAAAGCACGCATCGTGGAACTGCGCCAGCGGATCAGCGAGATAGCTTCTATCGATCCGAACAAGGTGCCGCGGGACAAGGCTTCGTATGGTTCGACGCTGGTCTTGTACGACAGCGAGAAGGACGAAGAGGTGACTTACCGCCTCGTCACGCCCGAGGAGAGTGATCCGGCACAGGGATTGATATCGACGACGTCGCCCGTCGGCCGTAGTTTGATGGGAAAGCTGGAAGGCGACGAGGTTGTCGTGCGGACGCCGTCCGGTGCGCGCAACTTCGAGATCAGGAAGTTGCGTACGCTACACGACGAAGACTAGGTGTTTATCCACAGATTACGCAGATTACACAAATAAAAAAGAAAAGTAATCTGTGTAATCTGTGTAATCTGTGGATGAGAGGAAACGTACCTGACACATGTTTGGGGCAAGTATCGGACGCGGAGCACAGCGAATCATTGATGCCATAGTTCGCTGGCTCGCGAGTGGTCATATCAATCCTAATATTTTGACCGTTATCGGCGTCTCTTTGAACGTCGGTTGCGGTCTTCTCTTTGGTCTGGGCCGGTTTTTCTCGGCGGGCATCGTCCTTATTATCGCCAATCTTTTTGACATGCTCGACGGCCAGGTGGCCCGTCTTTCGGGCCGAGTCACAAGGTTTGGCGGGTTTCTCGACTCGTCTTTGGACCGGCTGTCGGACATGGTGGTCTTTGTGGGCCTAATGGTCTTTTATGCCCGGGATCTCGAGTCGCACTCAACTCTTAACGTTTTTCTCGCGGGCGCCGGACTAATGGGCTCGGTTATGGTAAGCTACGCGAGCGCCCGGGCGGAGAGCCTGATTCCCAAGTGTGACGTGGGCTTCCTGCGGCGCCCAGAACGGGTTGTTCTCTTTATTATCGGAGCACTTAGTACTCATCCAGGTTCGACCAATTTCTTTGCCAACAGGATGCCGGCTGTTTTGTGGGTGCTTGCAGTCGGGTCTTATTGGACCTTCGCGCACCGCATGTATCACACGTGGCGCGAATTGACGAAGGGCGAAGCAAAAACCGAGAACGCCGACGCCGAAGCATCGTATACAAAGTCCGGCGAACGGCGAGCGGAACCGAGGCTGGTGCACAAGCCGAGTTGATAGCTTTTGAATAGGTCCAACAGGACCTATGTGATCGATACGAGGAACCTAGCTTGACTATCTGTCCGTGCTGCGGTTTTAAATTCCACGGCGCATTGAGCAGTGGTTGTAGACAGTGTGGTGCGCGCGCCGTCGGAGAGCCGCTTCCCCGACCAGCTCACGAACTCCCATCCTATGGCCGCTCTTTGGTTCTGGCCGTGAGCGGCTCGCTTGTCGCCGTTGTTTTCCTGGTCCAGACCATCATCGCGTTCTTCCAGAGTCGTTCCGACTCTTTCGGATTCTGGACGTGGGTCGCCGCGGGTGAAACCGCCGCCTGGCGTTTGAAGTGGATTTCTATTCCCATCCTTTTCGCCATCCTTGTATTTGGACGAAAGCTATATCAATCCGTCCGGCTACAACCTGAGAAGTTCTGCGGGCTCAAATACGCCCGCAGAGGTTTGCTGGCTTCTTCGATCGTCGTGTTGCTGATCGCTCTGCTGATCGGAGTGACTGTTCCGGCGCGTTTGCGTCACCGGCAATTCGCGAAAGAGGCTGCCATCCGCGCGCAAATCTACACATTCGAGCACGCACTGCTCGAGTACCGGCTCAAGTATCGATCGTTGCCGCCGGATTTTCAGACGCTGCTTGAACGCGTTCCCGATCCTGATGGCACGCTCCGCAAGCTCGATCCAAAGGGTTACACCCCATGGGCTGACTTCGCAGCAGTGAGCACTGAAAAATCGCGCACACTGCGAGGCGACATCATTCGCAAAGCTTCACTCACGTCCGCTACTGACGACACAACGCCCGGCGGTCTGGCATTTACGAACTACGTAATGCGCTTTCCAGGCGAAGACAAGATCCTCGGAAACGACGACGACTGGATCGGCCGCGACGGCGTCATTATGAAACTCTCCGATGTCGCCAAAGGCGGCGTTGGACGTTTCGTGTCGGCAGGGGCCCTGCAACCTTAGCGACTTCAATGTCGTTTCTCGACCGCTTCCGCAAGAAATCCGAAGACGAACCCTCACGAATTGCGCGTCTCTCCAGGACAGGCCGCATGGCCGACGGAAAGATCATCGACGCAGTCTCCGATAACGATGGGCGCATAACTGAAGTTACTTACACGTACATGCTCGCGGGAGTTCAGTATGAATCTTCGCAGGCATTGAGCGAGCTCCAGCAACAGCGCTCCAACGACTACGCTCCGGGAAAACAGATTGTCATTCGTTACGATCCAAGGAGTCCGGCTAATTCGATTGTTGTTTGAGCCACAAAAAGGCACAAAATCCGTTTATGTTCAATAAAGTGCTGATTGCCAATCGTGGCGAAATCGCAGTTCGCATTATTCGCACTTGCCGCGAGCTGGGCATGAGGGCTGTCGCGATCTATTCCGAAGCAGATGTTGAGAGCGTGCACGTGCGAATGGCTGACGAAGCTGTTTGCGTTGGTCCTGCTGCGTCGAGTCAGAGTTATCTCAACATCGAAGCCATCATTGCCGCCGCTCGCACGGTTAAAGCGGAGGCGGTTCATCCGGGCTATGGTTTTCTCGCGGAGAGTGCTGAGTTCGCGCGCGCGGTTACTTCAGCAGGCTTGACGTTCATTGGACCAAGCGCTGAAGCGATGGAGATCATGGGCTCGAAGACGAGCGCGCGTCGCGCGGCGGTTGAAGCTGGTGTTCCCATCGTTCCCGGAACAGTTGAGCCTCTAACTTCATTTGAAGAAGCAAGTTCCACTGCCGACAAGTTTGGTTATCCGGTGATGTTGAAAGCTGCCGCGGGTGGCGGTGGCAAAGGCATGCGACTCGTCGGCGACCGCAACGATCTACGCTCTGCATTTGAAACTGCACAGGCGGAAGCTGCCGCTGCGTTTGGCGACTCCTCGCTCTACCTCGAAAAAGCAGTCGAACGACCCCGGCATATCGAGATTCAAATCTTTGGCGACGCGCACGGCAACATGGTCCATCTCGGCGAGCGTGAGTGCTCGATTCAACGTCGCCATCAGAAAGTGATCGAGGAGTGTCCCTCGCCGATTAACGATCCGGAACTACGACAGCGCATGGGCGAAGCGGCTGTGAAGATCGGTCGGGGAGTGAGCTACACCGGCGCGGGCACGGTCGAGTTTCTGCTCGCCGACGCTACGCGCGACTTCTACTTTCTCGAAATGAACACGCGGCTACAGGTCGAGCATCCGGTGACGGAACTCGTAACCGGTCTGGATCTCGTGCGCGAACAGTTTTTCGTCGCTGCTGGAGAGGCGCTGTCATTCACTCAGGACGGTATTGACTGGCAGGGCCATGCGATCGAATGCCGCATCTACGCGGAAGATCCTGCGAACAACTTTTTCCCCAGCCCTGGAACAATCACGCACCTGCAGGAACCCGCTGGACCGGGAATCAGGATCGACAGCGGTGTGACGCGTCTCTCTGAAGTTTCCATTCACTACGATCCGATGATCGCGAAACTCGCGGTTTGGGGTCGCACGCGCGGCGAAGCGATAGATCGTTTACGACGCGCGCTCGACGAGTACGAGGTTTCGGGCATCACCACGACGCTTCCCTTCTTCCGCGAAGTCGTGCGGGACGAGGAGTTTGTTTCCGGGCGGCTCGATACTGGTTTCATCGCTCGTTTCAATGAGCGTCGCTCACCAGATGAGTCATCGCAGGTTGAAGTTGATCTGGCAACGATCGCAGCGGCGCTGAGTTACTCCAAACGCCAACAACAAGCGTCGATGCAAGTCGCGATGAAAGCATTGCCGAGTCGCTGGAGGAGATCTTGAAGCTCAAAGCCCGCAGCGGCGATCGCGAAGAAGATCTGATCCTGAAAGTCGAAGAGGGACGTGTTTCTGCTGAGGTAGGCGGGCGTGTTTACAATCTTGAAGTTCGCGAGCCGATGCCGGGGAGTTACATTTTCTTCCACGGGAATGACGTGTACGAATGCCTCGTCACCGCGCGAGCAAAGTCAAAAGACCATTTCGACGTCAGTTTTCGCGGGCATAATCATGCGGTGATGATTGTCGATCCGAAGCGTTTGCGTAGCGGGCAGAATTCGGATCGACATCATCACGGTGTGGCGGAGATTTTGGCGCCGATGCCCGGGAAAGTCGTACGCGTGCAGCTTGAAGCAGGCGCGAACGTTGAGAAGGGCGTAGGGATTGTGGTTGTGGAAGCGATGAAGATGCAGAATGAAATGAAGTCGCCGCGTGACGGTGTCGTCGTGACGATAAACGTGAAACCGGGCGACACAGTAAACGCCGGCGATGTGCTGGCGGTGGTCGAGTAAGCCACAAAAGGGCACAAAAAAGGTTTTTTGAATGCGTATTCTCCTCTGGGACATTGACGGCACGCTCATTCGTTCCGTGCGAACGGGCGCGTACAAGGACTACACCATCCCGGTGCTCGAGGAGATCTTTGGGACCGCGGGACGTTTGGCTGACATGCGAGTCTCCGGAATGACCGACTTGCAAATTGTTTTTGAAGCGCTCAGTGATGCGGGGATCAGTCAGGACCAGATTTTGGCGCAGTCGGAAGTGCTCGTTTCGCGTTTGACGGAAGAAGCGAGAAGGGTGACCGGCAACGGCGAGAAGTTTTTTGAACTCCTTCCGGGCGTGCGAGATACGCTCGAAGCTCTCGCAGCGCATCCGCGGTACAAGTCAGCGCTCGTGACGGGCAATATCAAGCCGATGGCCCAACTGAAAATGGAGTTAGTGGGGCTCGATCCCTTCTTCACGCTGCCCGGCGCGTTTGGCGACGAGTCGCACAACCGGCGCGACCTTCCCGCCGCCGCGGCCGAACGCATTCGCAAACACCTGCAACTCGATCTGCCTCCGGAACACTTCATCGTGATCGGCGACACACCAAACGACATCGACTGCGGCCGTCACTTCGGCGCACGCACCGTCGCAGTCGGCACCGGCCGTTTCTACTCCACCGAAGAGCTTCTGAAACACCAGCCCGACAAATTCCTTCCTGATTTGAGCAACACGGATCTCGTTATCAGCACGTTAAACGATCTCTAGACCGCGTGTACAAAAGGATAATCGCCTGTCCACGATAGGCGACACTCTCTGTGCAACCTGCGTGTTGCTTGTGCCTCTTGTGGTGAAAACTCAACGGCATACCCTTTGCGACGCAGCGGAAAGATCCTCGCGAATTAACAAGGAGGCAATATGTACTCTCCCCGCCGTAGAATTCTTTTCCTGCTTCTCGCGCTGCTGATCGGCGGCGTTGCCAGCGTAGCTCCATTCACCAGTAATGCGCAAAACACCTCGCCCCAACGACTGCGCATTAGCGTCGAACATAGAAAGTTGGAGCCAGGCCAGGAGACGAAGGTCGTGGTCGAGTTTCTCGACATGAACTACAACCCGGTCGCCAACGACGCGAAACGCGAAATCGTAATCGGTCAATCATCAGCCGGCTCGAACAGAACGGGTGGCGGGCACATCAAACCGGACCGCCTCTGGATCGGACCTGGCGAAAAGGCCGGATACGCGACGTTCGTTTCGAACCACTCTGGCCGCGTGTTCATTACTGCCGAGTCAAAGGGATTGGAGTCCGCTCGCACGCTGGTACTGATCACCGAACAAAGCGCTTCGCTTCTGTCGCGTTTATTTGAAACGGTCGCCTACGCGGATACGGAAGAGCCATTTGCGATTTCGCCGGAAGAGGACACGGGCAGCGCAAACAATAGCGACCCTGCCGTCTTTCAAATCTCTTTTCTAAACGACGTACCCGCAGGCACGACTCTCAAAATATCCACCAACGTCACCAAGGGAAAAATCGTGTACCGCGGCGAAGTTAAAGGCTCCTCCGCTGCTGAAATCAAACTCGACAGTGAAACAAGCGTCACTGACGACATACAGATCTTTTCAACGACACCCGGAGAGGGCTACGTCTATGCGAAAGTCGTTGGGCTGTTTTCTGCCCATGCGAAAGTCAGATTCGATAAACCCCGCCCAACAAAGATCTTATTTGACGACGTTCCGAAAGTGATTCCATCGGACGCATCCCAGGTGTGTGTCATGGCGAGGCTTTATGACGAAAGCACGGTGCTTGTCAAAGCGGATCAGGATCGGACCATCCACTTTCGAGCAGCAAAGGACTCAGACAGAATCAGCTTCGAGCCCGAATCGGTAAAGATCCCTGAGGGCCAGAACTTCGCTGAAACGAGAGTGAAACTGACGAATCTGCCTTCCGGTAATCGTATCTCCATCATCGCTAGTTCCGATCCGGGAATTCAGTCGGCTGAGAAGTCGATTCCCATTCAGAGTTTTGTTCAAAAACTGCTGGTAACAGGACCACGGGAAGTGAAACGCGGGCAGGAAGTTGAGTTCACGGTCCAACTTGCGAAACAAGATGGCGCGCATTGTGAAGCAGACCTGGACCGAACGATTGACGTGAGCATCGACGGCGGCACGTTGGCCACAACGCAGCTGATGATTCCCAGAGGGCAACGGCAGGGATCGATTAAATACAAGGCACCCGCGGAGACTGGCAGTTACACGTTTACTGCGTTCAGTTCGGACATGGAGAAGAGTAGTTTTCCAGTCACAGTCGTCTATCCCGCTTATCTACTCATTCTGCTTTCTTTGTTCGGAAGCTTTGTTGGTGGTGTGGCACGACAGGTACAGGACACTTCGTGCAAACGGATCGCTCCGAGCTTTTTTTATCGCCAGTGGGATGTTGGACTGCCGGGCTGGCTCGTCGGAAGTCTGGTTGGAGGGTTGTTTTTCTATTGGGCCTTCAAACTCGGATTCGGGGGCGCAGTGTCGTCATCGACACTACCGGCCACGCTGGACCTCGGTAGTAAAACAACTGCTTTCTTTTTCGGCGGGATTGGCGGCTTCGCGGGGACAGTCGTGCTCGATCTGCTGGCGAGCTGGTTCATGCCTATTCTCAAGCGTGAACAAGGGAATAAACAGCCCGCAGCGCCTGCGGTGTAATGACGATCAGATGCGGTGAAAGCCTTTGAGAATGTCTTTCGTTTTCAGACGCAGGATCACCGGGCGGCCGTGCGGGCATGTTGTTGGGGAAGATGTTTGCAGGAGACGATCGATCAGCCAGCGCATCTTCTCCGGGGCGAGTGGCATGTTCACCTTGATCGCGGCGTGACACGCAAGTGAGGCGGCGATCTCGTCACGAAGCGTCTCGCGCGCGGAATTTTTTCTCTCCGCATCAACAGTGTCGAGCAGTTCGGCAAGCATGTTTTGTGCTTCACCGGCAGGCAGATCCGCCGGTGTCGCTTTGATAGCGACTGTGCGTCCGGAGAGTCGCATCAACTCAAAGCCGTAGATTTCCAATTCAGGTGCAAGATCGTCGAACACCGCCGCCTGCGCTGGCGTGAGATCGAACGTCTCGGGCACGAGCAACTGCTGCGACTCTGTACGCCGTTCTGCTTCCAACGCACGATACTTGTCGAAGAGTATTCGCTCGTGCGCGACGTGCTGATCGATCAACAGCAGCCCGTCGTCGTCGGTAGCGATGATGAAACTCTCGTCGAGCTGGCCCAGCGGGCGGATGTTCTGTGAAAGCGATTCTGGCTCGGGGACTTTCGCGATCTTTTCGGCCGAGTTGAAGGCCACGGATTTCGCGGATTGAAAATCGGATGGGGGCTGGTACTGCTGAGCGGTTTGAATCATTGCTTCGATGTCGCGCGCGATTTCGTCGCCAGAGGGTTCCGGGATGAAGTCGATCCGTGGTTGCGGCGGGGCCTGGATTGACGGAGGCGCGCTTGCAGTCGCGGTTGCAGTTGCGCTTGCAGTGATGATTGGCTCTTCGACCTCCTCGGGACGCGCGTAGCCGCCGCTGGCTAATGCGTTCTTCACCGCCTCGCGGACTGCGTCCGCTACTGCCGCTTGCCTGCGGAAACGCACTTCGGTCTTGGCGGGATGTACGTTGACGTCGACTTCTTCCAAAGGCGTCTCGATAAACAACAACGCCGCGGGATAGACGCCATACGGCAGGATCGAGCGATAGCCTTCCGACAGTGAGCGTCCAATCATTCGATCGCGCACGAACCGGCGGTTCACAAATAAATACTGCGAATCGCGCGACGTGCGCCGATCTCTCGGAGCGGAAACGAAACCCGAGACACGCGCGACTTGCGCATCTCCGCCGTTCACTTCCAGAAGGTTTTCCAGGAACTCCGCGCCAAAGATCTGATAAGCACGCTCACGCAGATCTTTCGCAGACGCCGCGCGCACGACTTCCCTGCCGTTGTTTACAAACGTGAAGGCAATCTCGGGGTGGGCCAACGCGTAATGTGTCACGAGGTTTGTGAGGTGGTAAGTCTCGGTTGCTTCGGAGCGCAAAAACTTGCGACGCGCCGGAATGTTGAAAAACAGATCTCGCACGGCGATGGTTGTTCCGCGTGGATGCGCCGCGTCTTTGACGTCACGCATGCGACCACCGTCGATCGTCACTCGCGTCGCAGCCTTACCGCTTTCGATGAACGTCGTCAGTTCGACTCTCGCAACTGACGCAATCGAGGCCAGCGCTTCGCCGCGAAAACCGAGCGTTCCGATCGCCGCGAGATCTTCGCTGTCCCGAATCTTTGACGTCGCGTGCCGCTCGAATGCGAGCACCGCATCGTCACGCACCATTCCCTCGCCATCATCAGAGACCTTCAACAGTCGTCGCCCGCCGGCTTCGATCTCGATCGTGATACGTGTCGCGCCCGCGTCGATCGAATTCTCGACGAGCTCTTTGGCAACAGAGGCAGGACGCTCGACAACTTCGCCTGCGGCGATCTGGTTAGCGACGTGGTCTGCGAGGACGCGGATTTTCGACATTCTTAGAGGTACACAATTTGATGGTCGTTCGATCCCAGGTTGATCGCGTTGTAAATCCACTCGATCACGTAAGTGCCGTGGCGGGCCAGCAGCGAAGTGATATTGATGTGACGTTCCTGTAGATCTTTGTTCGGATAGAGCTGGTCGAACGCGCGCTGCAACTGCCGGTGGGCGGCTTCATCGCGATTCATCTGAGCGCGCACAAAGCGTGTGCGTAGTCCATCGAGCTGGTAGTTGATCTTCTTGCGACCCGTGTCAAGCGCGCTCGCGAGCGTCGGATCGACCGACTCCAACTCCTGTCGCAATCGATCGAGTTCGTGATTGACGTTCTCCTCCGCCTTAGCGAAGAGCCTGGCAGTGTCGGCGCTGAGATGTTCCTCGACAACGCGCCTCATCACCGGCTCGAGTCCTTCGTAAAAATCCCGGAGACTCAAATCATACTTTTCGAGCATGCGGCCCGTGTGGCGCTCGATCATCGTCAAACTCGAACGCGGCAGGATCGGCGTGGCTGGCCGTTCGAGTACGCGATAAACCTCTGCGGTCTGTGCGAAGTATGCAATCTCAGCCGCCCCACCGTAGTAAGCAAGCGTTGGAAGCAAGTAATCCTGCACAACGGCGCGCAGGGTGACATTTGGACTGAAACGTTCCGGCGTGTCATGGGCCATCGCCGCGAGTTCGTCAGCCGTGTACTCTTTGTCGATATCTTTCGCTCTGTATTTTCCGTTCTCAGCGCGTACCATCGCGCGTCGCGCACCCTGTTCATCGTGCAAAAACAGCGGGAACGAATTCGATGTCGCGAGCACCTGTGCGTGATAACCGTCGCGCTCCAACTCTGCGCTTCGCTGTTCGATGGCCGTCGCGATCTCCGGCGCGCGCCGGGCAGCTTCGGAATAAAGAGGCGCCGCGATTCGCTTCAACTCCGGATCGAGCGGGTCGAGAAAAATCAGGCCGTGACGACCCAGCAACGCCGTCATCATTGTGGCGAAACTATCTACAAACCCGCGCCCAGGCCTCCACGCGTCTTTCACTAACGCCTTCATGTCCGCCGCGAACTCTGAATTCGGCAACAACTCAAAAAGCTGGTCCACCACGATGTTGATCGAGTGGTCCAACACGACGTGGCCCACCGGCTGCCCCTCGCGATGCATGTCCGTGGCGACTTCGACACTCTTGAGCTGGCAGTCACGACCGATGAGTTCTGCTTTCGCGACTTCTGCAAAGTCGTGGTCTTCAGCGGCGATCCAGAAAACCGGCGCCGCCTTCGTATCGCGCTGGCGCAAACACCCGGCGAGTTTCACCGCAGCGATTGCCTTGTAGATCGTATAGAGCGGACCAGTAAACAAGCCGGCTTGCTGACCCGAAACTACCGCGATGCAGTCTGAGTCGCGCAGCAGACGAATGTTGTCGAGCGTTGCTTCTCCGGCGCCCCAGCGTTCATTCATCGCAGCGAGCGCGTCACAGACCTTTTGTCGATCGACCTGATAAGCCGAAAGCACTTCGGGCACACGTTGCGCCAACTCGTGATGAAAGCGGACGGCTGACGGGTAAAACTTTCGCAGCGCAACGGGATCTTTCAGGTAATCGAGAAAGAGGCGCGACTGATGTGGGATTTGTTCGAACGGAATGGTCTCGACACGCAGACCAGATTCTTCGGGGGTGCTATAACAAGCGGCTTCGACGGTACTCAAGATACTTCAGCTCCTGGCGCACCATCATCCTGTAAATCATGTAATCCTGTCCAGCAGAGCTGCGATTTCGGCGCGCGCCGGTTCGTCGGGCGCCCGCAGCGGCGCACGCACCGCACCGCCCTGATAACCGGCCATGTCGAGCGCCGCTTTCAATCCGCCGATACCATACTTTGTGGTCACAGCGACAGCGAGTGGTGTCAGTTTCGACTGAAGCGCGGCGGAGTGCTCGAGTTCTCCGCGGTTGAAAGCACGAATGATCTCCGCGCAAATTTCCGGCACTGCACATCCGACGGCGAGGATCGCGCCCGTCGCGCCGGCGCGCAGAGCGTCGAGCAGAACAGTCCCGTTCCCAGTCAAAACTGCAAAGTCAGCCGGACAAAGATTGACTGTTTTACTGAAACCCTCGATGTCGTTTGAACTGTCTTTCACGCCGATGATGTTCGCGTGTTCACTCAAACGCGCGACTGTTTCCGGTTCGATCTTGATGCCGGTGAGTGGCGGCATACTGTAAAGCAGCACCGGCACCGGCGCTTCGTCCGCAACGGCCGTGTAGAAGCTGACCAGCGTTTCCTGCGTGCTCGCGGAGCGATAAAAATAAGGCGTGATCACAAGCACGGCCTCGGCGCCCGCTTGAGCTGCTCTTTTCACTTCACCGATCGTGCCGATGACACTCTGCTGTCCAGCGCCGACAATAAACGCCAGATCCGGCGATACGACAGCGCGCGCGGTCTCAATCGTTTGTAGATATTCGCGATCGTCGAGATGAACTCTCTCACCCGTCGAACCAAGCAGCACAAATCCGGAAACACCAGCACCGCTCCATCTATCGAGGTTCGCCTTCAACGATGGAAAGTCAATCTCACCCTCGCGACCAAACGGCGTCGTCGTAGGCAGAAGCAGTCCCTTCAGCTCTTTCATCCTTTACATAATATCTTTGTGCAGTTTGTGTACACAAAGATCACTAAGCAGCGATTGGCTTTGCATCGCCTTTTTGCAGTTTACCGTCGACCCACGTCATTCTCATCTCGAATTGGAAGTTGATGTCGACGCTGTTCTCCGTGATGTTGAGCACGATCGACAACGCCTTGATCAAGTTCGTCGGATTCGCCTGGAATGCGATCTGAAACGCAAACTTGTTGTCGGGATCCTGATTGCTGTACCTGACCTGGAATGTGAGCACGCCCGACTTGAACACAAACTTACCCTCGACTTTGAGATCGTAAGAGAAAGTCTGTCCGTCCTTAGAAAAATTCGCCGTGATCGAGAGCATGTTCTCGGTAGACCATTTGTACGTAGCGGCGAGCTCCATCTTCATGTTAGTCGTCGCGCCATTAGCCTCGATGGACCAATCGGCTGAGAGGATGAGATCGCGACTGCCATCGAACTGCTTGTTGATCTTAAGATTGCCAGTCACCTTCGCCGTGAATTGCTTCTTCGCGTAACCGAGAAACACGTCCCAGTTTGCGCTGCCGCTGTTCCACTGGTGACGGCCATTGATCGTGAACGCCAACTGGGTTCCCTGCGCGTCCGAGAAGTAAGCCAGGCCCGCGCTGATGGCTTTGAATTTTCCGGCGAATCCGAGACTGACCGCGGGTTTGGTGATGTCGCCCTTCACTTGCGACACAAATACTAACTGGTTGCCTTTGAGGTCCCAGTTGCCAACGAATTTCGTGTCGGCGGCGATCTTCTTCGTCTGCCCATTGCTGAGTACGTTTGTGGTGCTCGCCTTGAATCGCAGCAGGTCGTTGGCTTGAAAAGGTGAGATATCGTGTTTCAGTGCTTCGAGACTCGAGACTCCGCTATCGCCTTTGACCTCGGCACTGCCGCCTCCGGCAAGATCGATCACGAGGTTATGCGTCTTCTGATCGAACCTCAGATCACCGTAGAGTGTGATGTTGCGTTGAAGTGGAGAACCGTTGTCGCCAATCAGTTGGTAGACGAGATCGTGAGCGTCGTCGATCTGAATCGATCCCATGAAAGCGAAAGGTTGAGAATCGGCGCCGCCATTCGCGGCAGCAGGGATGATCGCCTGAAGTTGGTTTTGCGCATTGAAGCTATATTTTACCGGCACGGGAGGTTGCGCCTGGCCATTGATGTCGTAGCGAATCTGGTTGTCTTTGGGTTCGCCGGTCAGCGGTTGTGTTCGCCACTTTCCCTTTGGCACTGCCGTGCCGCCACTCATCACGGACACGTTGCCGTCTGGTCCAAAGACTCTGGTTTCGCCCTGAAAGTTCAAACTCAAGCCTGCCATGATGTTCTCCTTCTAGATCACTTTAGAAATCAAGTGAGAGCCCGGTAACGATGACACCGCGTCGATGCAGCAGCGACTCCGGCGACCGCGCATAACCGATGGTCAGATTTGCACGCTTGTTCATGATAAACGCGATGCCGCGCAGCTCGGCGGCAATCCCATAACCTTTGACCCCGTGTGCAGGATTAAGAATTTTTCCGAGTGAGTTCGTGTCGAAGATACGACCTCGATCGTAGTAAACCTTCACGTACGTGTTTGCGAGATCGATTCCGCCGATGTTGGGTGCAGCGCCATCGGAAGCTTGGGATTTTTTGTTTCCGGGGAACAGTTGTCTGACTGTGCGCAGCAACGGCAGCAACGCAACACCCAGTTCCGTTCGGTCGTATGCGTAGGCGTTGCCGATGAACTCGCCTTCTTCAAGTCCTCTAACGTTGAGCGATCCGCCGAGACGAAACTGCCTAAACAGCGGCGTTGCGTTGCTCGACGCGCCGAAGCCTCGTTGATAACGGAGAAACAGGTTCGTCGTCGAAGTGAAGCCGAAGAACATTTGCGCGCCGCCGGAGAGCTCGTATTGCCGGTAATCAAAGTCGGCGCCGAAGGTAGTTACACCTTTTTGGCCATTGGCGGTCAGCAGAAAATCGATCTCGCCAATGCCGCTTCGCTTGCCTGCTCGGCGCATGTCGTACGTACCGAAGTAGCGAACATTCAGCGACGGATAAGCGACTCTTCCGTCCAGTGGCGGAACCAATGGAACCTCGCCGTTTGATTTGAGATTTGAGTTTTGCAGATCGAACCCGAGATCCGTCGTCACGAGGTGGCGCAAGCGCTTTCGTTTCTCGTTTATGCCCTCGGCCTGCTCGACGAAGTCTCGGTCGGTGAATGAGTCGTATTCAAACGAGAGCTTGGCTGAGATCTGCGATTCACGGTTTGAGAGTTGAGTCAAAGGCGGATTGCCAAGACGCTGGTCCGAGTCGTAGAGATAGCTCGCGTTCAAACCGAATCCGGCAAAGATGATCGGCACTCGTCGTCGTTCTTTCGGCGTCTCACGAGGGATCGAAAAACTGAACTTCCCCTGCTGGAGCGCATTGCCGCCGGTGAGGGCCAGTGATAACGACTCATTTCGATGAAGCAGATTGTCGCCGGTCACGGTGATCGAACCGTTGAGCGCGTATTCAGGTGAGTATGAACCAGCACCGGTCAGCGTGAGATTCACGATTTCACGTCGACGCTCGACTTCGTACGTTAGAACGCCGTTCTCGAAGGTGTATTTCGGCACCGCGCTGACGTTGCGCACGAGATAAAGTTGGCGCGTGTCTTTATCGAGGATGTCCGTTGTGGGGATGGTTCCGGGCTGTGCGAGCAGACGCGGCTTATACGTTTTGTTCAGCAAATCTGCGATCTCTTTATCGCGATCGTTCGGCGTTTGATTGCCAGTGGAGTCCGCTGCCGGCGTGACTTTGATTTGAACGTCGTCGATTAGCTCTAACCCCGAGACGCCAAACATCTCCTTGTTGTCTTCGCTGAGGGATGAAGAGGAACTCGATCCCACAAGAGTATTATCGATGCCATTCTTGATTCCCTGATCGACGTCGCCGCTACGCAACATGCACTTTTGCATCTTCGCCGCTCTGAGCTCGAGGAAAGCTTTGTAAGCAGCTTCTTCGAGCGCTCGCACGACTTGCGCGTCAGTGCGTTGCGCGCCGTGTGCAGCTTGCAGATCGTCTGGTGAATAAAAGAGTGTTACGGGAACAGTTTTTTCGTCTTCGGAGAGCGAGGTGATGCCGATATCGTCTCCGATTTCGCGCATCGATTTCACGACCTGAACCGGAGTGTCGCCATCGTCCTGCATCTGTTCGGCGTCCTTTGTTCGCAGCAGGAGCTCGTAGCCGGTCACCGCCAGGACCATCACATCGAATTCAAACTGCCAACGCGTCCAGTTGTGTTCGGCGAATGTTTCGCCGACGCGCGTGGGGGCTGTGAATCCGAGTGGTGGTGTTTGATTGAATTGAAGCGGACGATCGGTGCTGTTTGAGCGGTCGATCTTGCTGCCCAGCGCGCTGAAGAATGCCTGGGGTTGAAGCGCGTCGGGTAGTGAATAGTTGTTGCTGGTGAAGGAGTCGATGAAGAAGTTCGAGCGACCCATGTTCGTGAGTTCGTTCAGGATTAGTGCCTGGATGGTGTTGGAGATCTGTGGACATGCGGTCTTGAGTTGAGGCGGGAGTGTGGCTTCGTCAATGATGACGTCCGCCGGCGAAAACTGCATGTTTACTTGCCACACGGTTGCTCCCGAAACATTCACCGCTTCTGCTTGAACGCGAATCGACCCTTGCAGCAACTGCGCCTGCACCGCCGCCGCACCAAACAGAATGCAGCAGATCGAACAAAACAAGCATGCGACTGTTCTACCGAACATAAATATAAAGGTGTGAGCAAGCGAGGACTGACCGTGGGCACAACAATATTGGATTTGTATTTGTTCTTCAACGTGAAAATTTCGCTTCATACGCCGAAGGCGTTTGCTAATGCAGCCCAGGGGGTTGGAGCGTAGCTGTTCATTATCATGACATCCTTTACAGTTTGTTTTTTCCCGAGCCGGTTGTGAGCGGCCTCTCTCATTCTCCCCAAGCTTTAGCTTGGGGTCCTCGTTGTCTCCTACTCTTGAAAACCATTTAAATGGTTTTCCCGATTCTGGAGCGGTGTCCCCCAAGCTAAAGCTTGGGGAGCATGAAAGGTGATCGTAGTGGGTGGCGACTTTGCCTGGAATGTGTTATGGACGGCAAGACACTTTGTGCTTACCTTTTCAAGAGAAGAACGTAATGACAAATCATCGCTTTCTACAATTCGACGTGTTCACTGACAAGGCGTTCGCGGGAAATCCGCTGGCGGTGTTTCCCGAAGCTGAAGGCATCAGCGACGAACGCATGATGCAGATCGCGCGTGAGATGAATCTGTCTGAGACAGTTTTCGTCCTCGAGCCGAATGGTGAAGACGAAAGAGTGTTGCGTCGCCTGCGCATCTTCACGCCCGCTCGCGAGATTCCGTTCGCTGGTCATCCGGTCGTTGGAACGTGGAACGCGCTGGCGCGCGAAGGTGTTGTTCCCCTTCCTAATGGAGGCAGTGGATGGCAACGCATCTACCACGAAGTCGGAGTTGGAGTGCTGCCGGTTGATATCGAATTTAAAGACGCACATCCGGTGCAGGTCGTGATGACGCAGGGAGAGTTTAAGATTCTTGACGAGATTGACGATTCGCAGGAACAGGCGGAACTCGCGCGTGCGTTGGGACTCGCGCGCGAAGATCTCGACGAGAGTTTGCCGATACAAGTGATCACAACCGGGTTGTCGTGCCTGGCGATACCGATTCGTTCGCTTGCGGACTTACGCGACTGCCGGATCAATTCTACGCTGCTGGCTGAAATTTATACGCGACACGGCGGCACGGGAGTCCACGCGTTCACGCGCGAGACGTTGGACGTTGGCGCGTCGCGCGCGCATGCACGTTTCTTCGCGCCTGCCGACAACATCCCCGAAGACCCGGCGACCGGCAGCGCGTGCGGAGCCTTGGGCGCATATCTCGTGTATCACGGTGGTCTGAATTTGGAACCTGAAGACGGCAGGTATAAATTTGTCATCGAACAGGGCGACTTCATTCACCGCCCAAGCCGAATCAACCTCGACGTAAGAGGTGAGAAAGGACGTGTTGAAGAGGTGAGGGTTGGTGGACCATCGGTGCTGGTCGCCAGTGGGGAGGTCATGTTTTAACCGTTGCTCGATCTGATCATCATCGGCGCCGGTCCGGCTGGCCTATCTGCTGCTGAGGCGGCGGCGCGTGAAGGTCTCGATTATCTCGTCATTGAAAAGGGCACTATCGCCAATACGATCCGGCAGTATCCAGTGGGCCGCGCGATGTTCTCCACGCCGAATGAAGTCGAGATGCATCCGGGCACGCTCAAACCCGTGCGCGAAAAGCCGACACGCGAGGAGATGCTGTCTCACTACATTCATTTTGTCCTGAACCTCGATCTACGAATCAATACTGATGAGAAAGTTTTAGATGTAAGCGGAAACATCGACGAAGGTTTTGTTGTCAGAACCAATCGCGCTGAATACCAGGCGACGCGTGTGTTGTTTGCGATCGGCGCGATGGACATACCTCGCCGGCTGAACGTGCGTGGCGAAGAGTTGCCGAAGGTGCATCATCTTTTCGTCGAACCTTATCCTTACGTTCGCAAAGATGCGCTTGTAGTCGGCGGTGGCAACAGCGCCGCTGAGGCTGCGCTGTTTCTTTCGGAAGAAGGCGCGCGCACCACGATGGCGATCTGGCGCGAAGACTGGGAGAACCGCGATCCGAAAGCAGGCGCGATGAAACACTGGGTGCGAACTCCGCTTGAAGCCGAAATCGAAGCGGGGCGACTCAAGGTCGTGCTTTACAAACACGTCGACGAGATTACTGAAACTGACGTTAAGTTAACCACTGAGACGGGTGAGTCGTTGACGTTGAAGAACGATGTCGTGTTTGTCCTCGTCGGCAGTGACGCCGATCTGACGTTATTGAAAAAGCTCGGAGTGAAAACAGAAGCCGGAAAACTCACGGAGGTTCCGGTCTACAATCCCGAGACGTATGAGACGAGCGTGCCTGGAATATACGTCGCCGGCCACTTCACACACGCTCGCCATATCAAAGCCGCGATCGACGTCCCTCGACAGATCGTGCCACTCATCGCCAAAGAATTAGCCACAAAGAAGCACAAATGAATAATCAAAGCGGTTCCTTTGTGTCCCTCTTTGTGCTTTTTTGTGGCTAATTTCGGCGGGCGACGCCGGTGCGGTGGGCCGCGGCTTCGACTTCGCGTGCGACGGCTTCCGCGACTCGCTTGTCGAACACTGATGGAACAATGTATTCGGGATGCAATTCCGCATCGGTGATGATGCCGGCGATCGCATTCGCTGCTGCGAGTTTCATCTCCTCGTTTATTCGCAGCGCCCTGCACCCGAGCGCGCCGCGAAAGATTCCGGGAAAGCAGAGGACGTTGTTGATCTGGTTTGAATAGTCGGAGCGGCCCGTGGCCATTACAGCGACGTACGGCGCCGCAGCCTCGGGCATGATCTCCGGAGTCGGATTCGCCATCGCAAACACGATCGGCTTATCAGCCATGTTCTTCACGTCGTCTTCATCGATCACACCGGGCACCGACAACCCGAGAAACACATCCGCACCTTTGATGACGTCGTGAACTGTTCCCAGTTCGTCATTCGGATTTGTGTTCTGGGCGTACCAGTCTTTCACCCAGTTCATGTTCTCCTGTCGGCCGCGATAGATCGCACCAGTCTGATCGCAACCGATGATGTTGCGTACACCGGCCGCCATGATGATCTTCGAGCACGCCACGCCTGCTGCACCAACTCCGTTCACAACGACCTTGATCTCGCTGATCGGCTTCTTTACTAACTTGAGCGCGTTGATTAGTGCAGAGAGTACGACGACCGCGGTGCCGTGCTGATCGTCGTGAAAAACCGGAATGTCGAGTTCCTCCTTGAGTCGCTCTTCAATCTGGAAGCAACGCGGAGCGGAGATGTCTTCCAGGTTGATCCCGCCAAAAGCCGGTGCGATCGCTTTCACAGCTTGCACGATCTCATCCGGATCCTTTGTGTTCAGACAGATCGGGAAAGCGTCGACGCCGGCGAACTCCTTGAACAACATCGCCTTCCCTTCCATCACCGGCAACGCGGCTGCTGGTCCAATATCACCCAGGCCAAGCACGGCTGTGCCGTCGGTTACGACGGCGACTGTATTCTTCTTGATCGTTAGCGTGAAAGCCTTTTCAGGATCTTTCTGAATGGCGTCGCAGATTCGAGCGACACCCGGAGTGTAGGCCATCGAAAGATCTGCGCGCGTCTTCAGCGGCACTTTTGAAACGACTTCGATCTTCCCGCCAAGATGCATCAGGAACGTCGGATCCGAAACGTGAAGCAACTCGACGCCATCGACGTCTCTCACCACCTCGACGATCTGTTCACCATGTTTACTTGAGACCGAGCTGACAGTGATGTCGCGAACGATGTAGTCGTTACCGACCGTGACGATGTCGATCGCGCCGATGTCACCGCCGGCGCGTCCAATCGCCATCGTCAGTTCACCGAGCGAGCCTGCGCGTGAAGATAGTCTGACGCGCAACGTCAAACTGTAGCTCGCGGTTGGTGTCGGTTGCATGGGTTATCCACAGATTACACCGAATCGAGCATCTGCGTAATCTGTGGATGGTCTTTTGACAATTTAAGAGATCGTTTGCCAAGTAAGCGATAGAGATCGAGCGCGTCTTTGTTGATTTTGAGCGCCTTCAGATGGCGTTTCACGGTTTGCAGGTCGCCCCGCGCAAATGTGCCGGTTAAAGCAGCGGACGTGTCTTTAGTTTCGAGATTGTGAACCGTGCTGGCGAGCAAAGGTAACAGGATGCTGCGGGCTGTTTTACGGCTCAGTCCACACTGAACGAGCATTTCAAGCGCGACATCAAACAGTGCGACGACGTTCCCGGCCGACATCACTGCGGCGGCGTGATAAAGCGGCTTGTCTTCAGAACGGATCGAAAAGCTCTTGCCGCCGAGATCGCGAACGATTGTCTTGGCCACTCGCAGCGCAGTCTTGTCGCCCTCGACACTCCAAAACGCGCCGTCGAGCGCGGTCGTCATGTTGCTTACGGAAATCAGTGGATGAATCGATCCGGTGCTCCATCCGCTCTTGCGCAGCGGTGCGAGAACTTCTGCCGACAGCGCGCCACTCGTGTGCAACGCCGTGGGCTTCTGCGCGCGAGCGCGCGTGGTTTCGAGTCTTGCTAGTTCCGAAGCGACGCGCGCAATCTGATCGTCGGGAGTAGTGATCAAAAAGAGACCGGCCGGCCGCAACGAACCCACGTCTTTCGCCGCCAATATCTGAACATCTTCGTCTAAATGGTCTAAAAGTTTGGCGGCTCTTCGTGCGCTGGCGACTGTGCGAGCAACCAGGGACCGGATTGAATAACTCTTATTCGCCAGCGCGACAGCGAGGGCGGTTCCGAGGCGGCCGGCGCCGATGATCGAGACGGGCGGCTTTTGCTTCCTTTTCGCGTCGGGCATGGGTATATTTAACAAGCAAACGCTAACAACGGCGCACAACCAAGGTGCCAAACCTGAGCATCATAGACTGCGCGTCAGGAATTAGCGACAAGCGTGCGTCTACCCCTTCCCTCAGGTCGGCCGAAAATTTTGGAGGTTTTGAGATGAATAATTTCTCCCGCGTCACGAGTGCTCTCGTTTTAAGCGCGTCACTGTTAGCAAGCTCCGTGGCTGCACTTGGTCAGACGCCGGCGTCGAAACCGGCCGAGCAAGCTCCAAAAGCCGGCGAGACTCAATCGCAGGCGAAGCCAGACCCAAAAACGGAACAGAAGGGGGAGCAGAAGAAGACTGAGCCCGCCGTTGTTAAGTCAAACAAGGCGCTAGCGACCAACGAAGACCCGGCGATGATCGGTAAACGGAATATCAATTCCGGGATCATCGCGAAGATGAGCGGTTCGACGGAGAAGGAAGTACGACTCGGACGCGAACTGGCGCTCGAAGTTGACCGCCAGGCCAAGTTTGTCGACGACCCGCTTATCACCGAGTACGTCAACCGTGTAGGTCAGAACATTGTTCTGCACTCCGACGCGAAAGTCCCATTCACAATCAAAGTCATCGATTCGGATGAAGTAAATGCGTTCGCGCTGCCGGGCGGTTTCTTTTACGTAAATAAAGGGCTCATCCTTGCCGCCGACAACGAAGCCGAACTGGCGGGCGTGATGGCTCACGAAATCGCGCACGTCGCGGCACGGCACGCCGTCGAGAACCAGACCAAGGGAAGCTTGCTCGAATACGCAGCCCTCGCCGGCTCCATATTCCTGGGTGGCATTCCCGGAATGATTTATCAGAACACGGCCGGAATCGGACTGCTCGGAATCTTCATGAAGTTCAGCCGCAGCGCCGAAGAGGAAGCCGACAAGCTGGGCGTTCAATACATGTACGCCGCTGGTTATGACCCGGGTGCAATGGCCACGATGTTTGAGAAGTTGGAAGCGAAGAACAAGAAGAAACCCGGATTCATCGCCCGCGCTTTTTCGACACACCCGGCGCCGCCGGATCGCAGGGCCTCGGCGCTTGCTTTGGCTGCCAGGTTCCCTGAGAACGAAGAGTATGTGATCAGCAGTTCTGAGTTTCAGCGAGTCAAAGGCCGGCTGTTGAGACTCTCAAACGCCCGCGCGTCAACGGCTGGCGCAATCCAGGCCAGTGACGACGGTTCAGCACCTGGAAGGCCGACTCTGAAACGTCGCCAACCAACTCCGGACGACACGAGTACGACGGCTCCCGATGGCGAGCAGAAGTCGACTCAAGAGCCGCCGAAGCTCAAGAAAGAAGGCGAGACCGAGAAACCCAAGACTCCAGACAAGCCCTAAGGGTTTGTGGTACTCTGGCAATCGAGGCCCTTCGGATCCCGAAGGGCCTTTCTTTGTGTTTCTGTGTTGCTCTTTGTGTCCTCTGTGTTACCGATCGTTTAGCGCAGAGGGCCGCAGAGATACGCAGAGGGCCGCAGAGAGTTGACAATCATTTTGGCGCTTCGGTATTCTAGCCGTTCGCGTTTTATTCGCTGTAAACAGAGATAGTTAACTATGT
>JBIOUJ010000166.1:0-11689 GCA_044867025.1 Pyrinomonadaceae bacterium
CATCTATATAAGACCTGTAGAGTGCCGCGATTTCATTCACGAGCACGCCCATGGACCATCCATCAGAGATGATGTGATGCATCGTAAAGATCAGCACACATTCTTCCGCGTTCAACCTGAGCAGCCGAGCACGTACGAGTGGTCCGGTTTCTAAATCGAATAGTCGTTGTACTTCCTCAGTTGCCAGCCGCATCACCTCCGCCTCACGCTGTTGGGCGGGGAAGCTTTGCAGATCGACAATCGGTATCTTGAGCGTCAACTGCTCGGCGATGACCTGCACGGGCTGGTTATCAACGAATCTGAAGGTCGTGCGCAGGCTTTCATGTCGGCGGATGATTTCATTTATGCCCCACTCCAGGGCATCTGTGTTGAGTTGGCCTGTGAGACGCAGCGCGGTCGGTATGTTGTAGGCGATACTATCCGGTTCCACCTGATGTAGAAACCAAAGACGTTGCTGGGCGAATGAGAGCGGCGCGTATGAACGTGTCTGACGGCGCGGAATGGATTTGTGTTCCACCAGTCCCGCGTCCTGACCTGTGAGTCGTTTTTCTTGCAGAGCGCGTTTGGCTTGCGAAAGTTTCGCGCGTCGTGTCGTCAAATCGGTTTCTGACATGTTTACCGCTTTAGAGTTTCGAGAAATTTCAGTGTGTCGTCAGCGTTTGCACGTTATCTCAAAGTCTAACGTTCTCAGTTAAAGAGTTCAAAGAGGAGGAATTTATGCGAATTGTATTGACGCGTTGCGGTAATACCTGTTGGGCCAATTTGTAGAAAGAATTCGCCGGACATAGCAGTGAAGCGCTACCAAAGAATTAGCAGCGGCCGCCAATGTCAATTGGCGGCCGCTGCTGTTTATGGGTCGTGTCCCCACTCTTTACTGAGTGCAGACCCCAACCGTGTCGCCGTGGTTGAGGTGATCGCCCATGTCGCCTCTGAACGGGACGTTGATCGTTTGCGTGTTCCTCGGGTTTCCCGGAGGAGCGTGGCAGATGTTGACCGTCGGTATATCGATGATCCATCCAGCCAGTCCTTTGAGGTGCGGGGCGTAACCGGAACCAACGAACTTCGTGCCGTCGGGGGTCATCGAGTTGGTGCTGTTTATGAGCCAGCCGTCAAACGCCGTGCCCTGTGCCCTAAGGAAGTTATCGAAATTGACAAACCCGAGCTCGGGAGTCCAGAGAAACGCCCTATGACCGGCTACGTCACCGGGGAATTGGGCGACTGAACCGCCGAAACCCGAAATGACCTGACCGTCGTCGCTGATGGAATTGGCTGAAGAAACGTTTATCGCTCCGAGCCTGCCAAGAAGCTGGACGCCTTTTTCCTGCGTCCAATACCATGCTTCGAGCTTAGGACCAGCGTTCCTGCCAATAATCACAGAGCCATTGGGCGTCGACGCATTCGCCTCTCCAACGTACATTGCCGGAGTGGTGAAAGGTATGAATTCGCCGTTGACCCAGCGTGCTCCAAAACGGGTTGTACCCGAGTTGTTGAAATCGTACCAACCCAGCAAGGTCGAACCGTCAGCGGAGATGTTGTTCGGCTTGGCATTCCGCGTACCGACAGGGACTGGCAGTTCCCGGCTGCCGTTTTCCGGTGTCCAGATGAACGGACGAAGCCTTGAGGTCTCACCCGGAAGCGGTCCATTGGTATCCACCGAAACACCTCCTGCAACAGCGCGTCCATATTCGGCGACTCCATAGGCGGTCGTTACGGCGTCGCTCGGAGCTGCCACCGCCGGCAGCGCCACCTGCGGAACAGGTAACTGCTGCCATGATCCGCCCGGATACTGAAGGATGCTGGCGACACGCTTGTTGGCAGAGTTCATCGTTTCGGACGAGAAGAAGTAACCGTCACGTGACATTGTGCTGAAAAACGAACCACTCGTGTCGTTCAAAAGCTGATGCCCGTCTGCCTCAGTGTAACGATACGTGCCGCCCCCGGTGGCGGGAGCTCCGGCGATGATATTCCCATCGCTCGAGATCGAGTTAAGCACCATGCCCCCCACTACCGGGGTGAATTTAGGCGCGCCCTGCACCGTGTTGAGCGTGATATCAGCCTGTGTGACCGACCCCGCAGCCGCGACGATCGGCGTCATCTGACAGCGGTCGTCCGTAACTCCATTTCCGCTCTCGTTCTCTCCGTTAAAGAACTCCTCGCCCTCTGGCAAGTATTCGGGCTGCCTCGTCGGGAAGCCACCCTGAACGATCACATCGTTGTAAAGCGCGTAACGCGCGCCCGGCGTCAGACCATTAATGGTAAAGGTTCCGTCATTGTTCTCTGCGACGCGGACATAATCGCCCGACATCGCCGATATTGCATCCGCGTACGGGTTGTCCAGGTTTCGGGCGATGACGTTAACGCCAGTGACACCTGTAGTCCCGTCGGTCCTCAGGATACGACCTGTAATCGACCCATGCGTTTCCGGATAGCCCGGCGCCGGATAAAGATTCGAAATGGAAGTCTTATCGTCGGACACGTTTACCGTCGACATTTGCAGTCCGTTCCCCGTCCCCGGTCTCACGTTAAGAAACGGGTACATCGTTTCGCGATCGTTAAGAGTGATAGCCGTCGAATACGGCAACGTGGTACCACAGCTCAGCGGACCTTTAGAGTCTGCATACTGCTGGATCGCGCCGTTCGTCTGCGAATGGGCAAGATTGATCGCGTGACCAAATTCGTGCGTGAAAATAGCCCGGAAGTTCTGGAGCTGGTCGTCGCCAAACCATCGGAGTTGTGAGTTTACAATGACCCACGACTCGGTGATGGTACCCGTCGTCTCGTCCGCCCATTCGGGGCTTGCGATGCCCAGGACGGATGAAGGTGCCCCCATGAAGTCGCGCATGATCGTGCCGTCGGCGTCATAGATGAAATGAACACCGCCGCCATTCTCGGCGCCTATCACCAGACCGGCATTCGCCGCGCTGTTGATATCAGGAAGACCGATCGACTCGAAATCGCCGACGATCTGTGCCTCGAAGGACGAGCTTTCAACGTCGTTCCACTGAGCGATGGAAAACGCGACCGCCGCGTCGGCAACTTCGTTCGGGATCGGCGTGAACTGCGACGGAATAATCTCGAACGGACCGCTGTCGGTAAAAACACGAACCGGCGAAGAGACATCCCAGCGGTACGGTATGCGCTGCTCTTTATTCCACATCATCAACGGCCCGCCCGCGTTCGCTACGACCGCGGCAAAGAGAACGACCAACAACGAGGCGACACCATTTACTCTCTTAGTTCTTTGCATGACGCAACTTTCCTCCTTCTATCCATTTTCCGTTGACCGCGCGACGCACGAACGACTTAACGCCTTCGGCATTCACTGCTCCGCGCTTCGTGGCCAGTAGCCGCTTGTCCTTATCATTAAGGAGGCCGGCGTTGACATCGACGTTCTCGAACAGGCCTTCGTTACCAGCCTGGCTGATCGCGTTTCCACCCTTGAACATCACCTTGCCCTGGCCGAGACCGGTGGTCTTCTGTAGACCGGTCATCGAAGCAGGCTTGTAGAGAAAGAACATTGCATCCTCATTGACTTCGTACTTCGACCAACCTTCCGGCGTGGTGCCGATGTAGACTTTTCCGTTTTCCATTTTGCGCGGCTGCGTCAGACCGAATTGACGGAATGTATATTCCTCGCCAACCTCGCCGCGCAGAGTCTCTTTCACTTCGATCGTGACCTGCGTGTAAGGAATACCGTTTTCGAAGCCGTCAGTTACTTCCTTGACTGCACCGGTGATGATCTTTTCCGAATCGGCGATCAGATCAACAATGTTCGGTGGTCCGCTCTGGTCCAATTCCGCTTCCGTCGTCTGTACCGCAGTGCTGTTGGTGACGAGCGCCGGTGCTGCGGTGGCGGAAAGTTTGGTCCGGGTTTCGATCGCGCTTTTGGTTGAGCCCAAAAACAGTTTTTGAACGTCTCTGGCTCGTGAAACGCCGAGCAGAGCGCAGACGCTAAATATCAATACTCCCAACCGCTGAACACTACGCTTCTCCGGCCATATCGCCCCCGCGAGACGAGTGCCGAACTGGTGTAAGTCCCCCTTCATCTTTTTTATCTTCATCTCTTCTCCTATGATTGCTGCATCCATCGTTGCCGCCCTGGTGACGGAACCGAAATTCAACGGATCCTCAATGTCCCAAATGAAGGTCTACAATCCGCGTGCTGACCTCATTGAACCCTTTGCCTGGTGGCGTATAATTGTTCAGGACGCGCAAGCACACAACGACACCTTTTCTAACCATCATCTGTCCAAAATCTGTCCACGATGGCGAGCGGCAAATCTGTTCCAGGAATTAGCTTCGGCCCGTTTTTTCTTGATTCGGCCGGCCGCCGTCTGCTTCGCGATGGCCACCGCATTCCCGCGAGCCCCATCGAGGTGAAACTGCTCGAAACGCTCCTGCGAAATCGCGACCGTGTGCTCACAGGCGACGAACTGCGCCTGATGGTCTGGGCGGAAGATCCTGCAACGGGAATAGCACCCGCTCAGGACGCAAACGTGCTTTACGTTGCGATTAGAAAGCTACGGCGATCGCTCGGGGATTACGGCAAGTGGATAGTGAATATCCCGAAGGTCGGATATGCCATATCGGAGGAAGCCGATGTTGCGTCTACAGATGAAGAGAGCTTTAGAGCACCCGACAACGGCCATCCTTTCGTCGGCAGACAGGTCGAACTCGAAAAGCTCAAGCAGCTTCTGACACACACACGCCTGATCACCTTGACCGGGCCTCCCGGTATCGGTAAATCGCGCCTTGCCGCGAGGCTCGCCGATGAAGTCGCGAGCAGCTTTCCGGACGGAACTTACGCGGTCAATCTCGTTCCGATCGAGAACGACGCGCTTGTCCCCAAGGCGGTGCTGAGCGCCCTGTCCCTGGCCGAGCGCGCTGACCGTACCGAGCTAGAGGTCATCTCCGAATACCTGAAGGAGAAGCGTGCCCTACTTTTGATTGACAATTGCGAGCACCTCATCGAAGGGTGCTCGCATATTGTCGATCACCTGCTGCGAGCCGCACCGAAGATCAGGCTGATCACCTCGAGCCGTGAGCCCTTGATGCTCTCGGGCGAGTCTGTCATGTCTGTGCCTCCGCTCAGCGTGCCCAAGCCGCATTCCGCATCCCTGTCGGACGGGTCGGAGCGATACGAGGCCGTCGAGCTTTTTCTCACACTCGTGAAACAGCACCGACATGACTTCGAGGTCGAACAGAAAGATATCGCACAGGTCGGAGAGTTGTGCCGACTGCTGGAAGGCATACCCCTCGCCATCGAACTTGCCGCCGTGCAGGTCGGCGCTTACACAGTGGATCAGATCATCGAAGTGATGTCTGACCGCTTTCGACTCCTCCGGCGGCGAGGCGGCCAGGATATACGCCATCGAACGCTGGAAGATGCCGTCGATTGGAGCTATAGCCTGCTGACTGAGGAGGAACAAATATTCCTTCGCCGTCTATCGGTTTTCGCGGGCGGTTGGACCGACGAGACGGCCCGCGAGATCTGTGCCGGTAATGGCGTCGAGAAGAACGACGTCGTTCACCTGTTGGCCCAGTTGGTCAGACGTTCGCTAATTCAACATACCCTGGTAAACGGTAGTCAGCGCTATCTTATGCTTGAGACCATTGGCCAATTCGGGCGTAAGTGCCTGCGTAAATCCGGCGAAGAGGAACCTATCGTCGAACGTCACGCGCAGTACTTCCTCGAGCTTGCGGAGAATGCTTTCGAGGCGGGCGGCAACATTGACTGGCTGGTACGGACGAAAAAGGAATACGACAACGTCCGAGCGGTGTTGGACCGATCGATTCGTGAAGGTCTAAACATCGAAATCGGATTGCGAATGTGCGGTGCTCTGGCGAAGTTCTGGTTCAATCATGGACATCTTCGCGAAGCGAAGTTTTGGACGCGACTAGCCCTCGAGGCCGATGACCGTAGTTGTCCAGAGGCGAGAGCAAAAGCGCTGAGGACCGCCGGTTTCTTTTTCGGTCAATTGGCCGGTGTGAGGGAAGACGCGGAGCTGGGAAAGACTTATTTTGAGCAAAGCCTCGCCATATGGCAGGAGCTGGGAGCGGAGAAAGAGGAAGCTTTTACATTAGTCCACTACGCTTTTTTGCTCTACCGTCTAGGGCTGCTCGACGATGCACGACGGGCCGCACAGAAGAGTCTGGAGATTAGTTCCGCGGCCGGCGATCAGGCGAACATGGCCCGCTCGGCAAATAATCTGGCGCTGACATGGCTTGACGTAGGTGAGTTCGAGCAGGCCAAGCCGATTTTTGAGGTCGCCCTTTCGGCGGCTCGGAGTGCGCATGACAAATACCTCGAAGGATTATCCCTCCACTATTTAGGTGAGACGGCCCTGCGAACGGGCGAGCTCACGCATGCCAAAGAGTGCCTCACACTGAGCTTCGCCCTGTGCGAGTCGTTGGGGAACCGGCCGTTGGCCGCACGCACGCAATTGCTACAGGGCGAGGTGGCGTCCTCAGAAGGCAACTTTGCGGAGGCCCTCAAGCTGCAGCGGGCGGCCCTGAAGGATCTAAGAGAAATCGAGGACACGCAAGGGATTGCGGCGGCCCTCGAAGCTCTGGCCTGCACCTTGGCCGAAGAGGGATGGAATCCGGAACTGTTTCTGACGTTGACAGGAGCGGCGGCGGGTATACGACGCGACCTCGCGATTCCGCCGGGTTCGGCCAGGGGGCGTGTCGTGGAACGCTACGCAGAGAGCGTTAAGGCGGTGCTCGATGAAAGCTCAGTCCGGGCCGCAGAGGAGAAAGGCAAAAGCATGAGCGTGACGCAGGCGGTGGAGTTCGCACTCGGCTCCGCGTCCTAGATACTGTATGGTCCGACTTCGCCGTTCCAACTCTGGCACGCATGCGAATCAGAAAAGCATAAGCGCAGGCAATTAGGACACTTTACAAGACTCATCGGCACCTCTTCTGTCCGCGATTATCTTGACCTTTTTAAGTTCCGTTTTTTCAAGGCCAAAAAATCTTGCCATATCGGTGATTTGATTCGGACTTACGAAGTCCGTGGGCTTCGCGCAGAATCTCTCGATACCAGGAGCAAACTCGCGGCACTTCATTGTTTTCGGTGTGTTCAGGCCAATGCTGCAGGCGCCTGCCTGTGAGCGAAGCAGGCAGAAGTCACAAATAATCATTTTACTTCCCTTCTGACGTTGATATGTTCCTTAACAACGTTGCATCCTGCGCGCGACCACGCCTGGTCCCAGGCCGAAATAATGATTAAGGTCAAATGTTCTGCTGCAAATCGTGAGTTAAGAATGAGCATGCATCATTCGACGTATGCGATCCGCGAATAACACATCCATCTTCTGAGGTTCTATGATCGCAGTTACCTCACCTTCACCAAACATGGGATGTATCAACGTCTGTCCTTTGCGATAGGCTCGCGTGCGGTCATATGGCGCGCCGACTTTATTGGACGCACGGCGCGTTGTGCCGGCTCGATACATGACACGTGACGCACACATTGGACACTCGACCCGCGTGATCCTCCCTGTCTTGCTGAGAGAAACTACGATATGACCGCGCTCCTCGTTACAGGTGATGCACATTTGATCGATGCGATCCCCAACTTTGAAAACTGGCTTCTCTTCCATTGATTTCTCCTGCTTAAAAGATCCTGGTGAATCGACCCGGGGTGAACTGAATCTCGCTTACATACACATGGACTGCGGCTCGACAATGCTTAAAACGTGGCCGGTAAAGCTGGCGAGCGCGTCGGCTTCGTTATCATAGACATCGAACACAGTTACAAGTTTGGTGATAGTCATTATGTCCTGAAGGCGTTCCGTAAGATGGACCAACTTAATCTGTCCACCCTTATTGCTCAGGCTTACGTAGCTTGAAATAAGCTCACCGAGCCCGGTCGAATCTATGTGCGTAACGCCCGCGAGGTTCAAGAGGATCTTTGTCTTTCCTTCTCCAACCAGGCAGCGAATCGACCTGTGCAGGGCCAGAGTGCCGCCGCTAATTCTGATGCGGCCCTTCAAGTCAAGAACAGCTACATCTCCCTCGCGGCGTTCATGAATATAAAGATTGACCACTTACGTCTCCTGCGTGACTTCGAACATTGCTCTCAGGCATTTTTTCATGCCGTCGATTGATAGCTGTTGGGTCAGGTGATCTGGGTGATTCCAGAGGAGCTGAGAAGGGAGTAAGCAACACTCGATTCTAACCGACCTTACGCCAGCCGCATGTATATGTCAAATATGAGATATGTTCCGGATGTACAATACTCTGGAATCACACAACGGTTAACAGGGGGTTGATCACGTGTGATTTCCCACAAGTAAGGTGAGTTCCGCGTGGTCCACCCGATCGCCACGTTTCAGGCTCCGTAACGGATCTTTCACCAGCAAGAGGTCCACATTATTTTGACCGCCGTTAGGTCTAAGTTCGCGGAGCAAGCGAGCATCGATGACCACAGGTTTGAAAAGCAGCATGTCCCCATTACGCAACCGGGCGGTCATCGCGTCACGGTTGCTGTGAAATAGGGGCACGCAGAAGCGTCCCTTATTGTCGAGCGCAAACACATCTCCGTTCGCCCGTTGCATGGCATAGATATCGCTCATGAAAAGGATTTTACAGTGTCAGGAGGCGGCGTCTGTGCGCTACACCGCTTATAGACGAGTCGCTTTAACTCTTCGCAGCTTGATATATGTGTGTTGGCGCACGGACGGGTGAGAGTTGTCAGTTGTATCTATGCTCGAGCACTGCGAAAAAGGTTCCCGGGAGACGTTTGAATATGGACAATGAGATTGGTATCAATCCGGTCATCCTGGTAGTCGAGGATGTCCACGAGACGCGCGACGGCATTGAAAAACTGCTGAAGGTTGATGGATATCGCGTGGTGTTAGCTCGAGATGAACTGGACGGAATAGAAAGAGCTCAGCGACAACGTCCTGACTTGATTCTCGTGAGCCTGGCTGGGACACCGAGCGAGATTCTAATTTGCAGCCGGCGTATTCGCGAAAGTGCGGCAGGTGAGGAAGTGCCAATTGTTGTCTTCGGCTTCGATGAGATCGCGGCGGGTGCTGAAGTCGCCATTGATAAGAATGTCCACATCACCCATCCTGACAACTTCAATCAGTTGCGAGATCTTATTGCTCGTCTGCTGCAAAGCATTCCAACGGCCGCTTGAGTGAGACTAATGCAAGCTGTATCGCGACAGAAAGAAGAATTATGACCGCTGATAGCAACATGAAGAAAACCTTTAACTTCAGATTTATAGATGAGGCCTCAAGGGTTGTAGTGGAGTTGACGAATGCAAGCGAGAAGACGCTCAAATCCATCGAGATTCTGACTATCTTTCTGAAAGATAAAGAAACTCCCGGCGGTGGCCCTTCACAGGCTCATATTCGATTCGACGGTGTAAAGTCTATGCAACCAGGAGAGAAGACGGTTCTATCTCACCGAACCTGGATTAATGGTAAGCCGGCTGATTCTGATCACGATCAGATGGAACGACTCAAACTCATAGCAGGCCAAGCTAACCCTTATGCATTGGAGATTTCGTGGGAAGAGCCGGACGGCAAGATGCGTTTTCAACGCATACCCGTCGGCAATTGACAAAGATATGAGGAGGATTATCCGAGTAACCGGTCGAACTCGTTTTTCACTACCCGGTAGCACTCGCAGACGGTCTCGGGGGCAACACTACTTCGCGTAAAAGGATAGCACGTATGTGGTATAGCGCACAGACGGTTCTGTTCGCATAGTCCAATCTCAAACAAAAGGATTCTGAACATTTCGAAGTGAGGAGATAGTATTCATGTTGTGGACAATTCTTGTAGTGTTGTTGCTGCTGTGGTTGGTTGGATTTTATGGAGGCTTTGTTACTAACAGCCTGATTCACCTGTTGCTGGTAGCAGCGGTCATCGTTCTTGCACTGAACCTTTTCCGGAGCCGAAACCCCGCATAGGTCCAACAAGCAAAGATAATGGCAAAGCAAATAACTTTTGGCGGACACTCGCGTGCGGCAATTCTGCGCGGTGTGAATAAACTTGCTGACACGGTAAAAATCACTCTCGGTCCAAGAGGACGCAACGTAGTACTCGATAAGAAGTATGGCAGCCCAACTATCACCAAAGATGGTGTGACCGTTGCGAAAGAGATTGACCTTAAAGACGCCATGGAGAATATGGGCGCGCAGATGGTTCGAGAGGTGGCGGCAAAGACCAGTGACGTGGCCGGCGATGGGACGACAACCGCAACCGTGCTCGCGCAAGCCATCTTTCGCGAGGGCGTCAAAGCTGTGACGGCAGGCGCCAACCCGATCGCTTTGAAGCGGGGCATTGATAAAGCAGTCACGCGCGCCGTTCTGGAGATCAAGAAAGTGGCGAAACCGGTCACAACAGACATGATCGCCCAGGTTGGCTCGATCTCCGCGAATGGCGACGACGCCATCGGCAAGCTGATCGCTGAAGCAATGCAAAGAGTCGGCAACGATGGTGTCATCACCGTCGAAGACTCAAATACGATTGAGACCGCTTTGGAGGTAGTCGAAGGGATGCAACTTGATCGCGGCTACCTTTCGCCTTACTTCGTTACGAACTCAGAAACACTGGAGGCAGAACTGGAGAATCCAGTCATTCTTCTAAGCGAGAAGAAGATCTCCGCGATGAGAGACTTGCTTCCCATCCTCGAGGAAGTCGCCAAGCTGGGAAGGTCGATCTTGATTATCGCGGAAGACGTAGCCGGCGAAGCGTTGGCGACCCTCGTGGTAAATAGATTGCGAGGTACGCTGAGCGTCGCTGCAGTGAAGGCGCCGGGATTCGGCGATCGTCGTAAGGACATGCTCGAAGATATAGCGGTACTCACTGGCGCGAAGGTCATTAATGAAGAGCTTGGTATCAAGCTGGAAAACGTCATGCTTGAAGAGCTGGGCTGGGCCAGGAAAGTGACGATTGACCAGGAAACCACAACAATCATCGGTGGCGGCGGCCATCGGAGTGCTTTGGAAGCTCGCGTGAAAACGCTTAAAGCTCAAATCGAAGGCACTACTTCAGAGTATGACCGCGAGAAATTGCAGGAACGCATGGCGAAACTAGTGAGTGGCGTCGCGATCATTCGCGTCGGAGCGTCCACTGAAATTGAACTCAAAGAGAAGAAAGCGCGCGTAGAGGATGCGATGCACGCCACGCGGGCGGCGGTTGAAGAAGGTATCGTGCCGGGTGGAGGAGTGGTTCTGATACGAGCCGCAAAAGCACTCAACAAACTCAAGCTCTTCGCTACGGATCAGGATGGTGAATCGAGCGGAGATGAAGATGAGCAAATCGGCGTAAATATCGTCAAGCGTGCACTTGAAGAGCCTTTACGACAGATTGTCGCCAATGCCGGTAAGGAGGGCGCAGTTATCGTCGAGAGAGTTCGGTCCGAAAAGAATCCAAATATCGGCTACAACGTCCTGACGGAAAAGTTTGAAGACCTGATTGCTGCAGGCGTTATTGATCCCGCTAAGGTGACTCGTAGTGCATTGCAGAACGCCGCGTCAATCGCAGGGCTAATGCTCACTACCGAAGTGCTAATTTCAGAGGCCCCTGCACCTCTACAGAAACTTAAGAAACAAGATCAATAATGGCACCGCGGTCGCAACCATAGGTGGAACCAGGTGGTGTCTTAGTTTCCTCTCTGCGTATCTCTGCGATCCTCTGCGCCTCTGCGGTTTATACTTTTCGGCCTC
>JBIOUJ010000167.1:0-4995 GCA_044867025.1 Pyrinomonadaceae bacterium
CGGTCGCCTGTTGGAGCGGCACGCGACGAGTAGCGCGGCCATATTAACACACGGCCTTGCCTCAAAAGTCCGAAGGTGATGATTTTCTCTGCGGTCCTCTGCGTATCTCTGCGATCTCTGCGTTGAAAATAACCATTTAACGCAGAGATCGCAGAGATACGCAGAGGACCGCAGAGAAAATCATCACCTTCGGACTTTTGAGGCAAGGCCGTGTGTTAATATGGCCGCGCTACTCGTCGCGTGCCGCTCCAACAGGCGACCGTCAAGCGTTCTTACTCTTGCGCCAGTCTAACTGCGACCATGCGACACGTCTACATCTGCACGCTGCTTTTTATTCTCCCGATATCAGTACTCGCTCAAACTACTCGTCCAAGGATCTCTGTCCGTGACTGGGCAAATCGCGTGATGTCCAAGGACGCGAAGACTCGGGCCACTGCTCAAGCCGCACTCGTCCGTGACGCAGGACGTTCGCTGCCTTTACTAAGACGATTCCTCAACAGTGACAACGAAGATCTCCATCTCGAGACTTTTGAAATTATTCGCCGCATCGGTCCGCCGGCCATTCCATTGCTGCTGGAACTGCTTCGACATGAGCAGGTCTCCTTCCGGCGTTTTGCCGCTGATGCCTTCATAGACCTGGTGCCCGATACAGTATCGATTCAACCGGCGTTGCGACGCGCACTGAGAGACGAGGATTCGATGGTCGCGGCCGATGCCGCACGTGCTTTGGGCGCTTTGGGCAACAGGGCTAGTCCTTCGGTACCCGCTCTAATCAAAGCTCTCTCGCATGAAGAACCGCACGTCCGCATTTACGCGGCGGAGGCCCTCGCGTCCATTGGTCCGAAGGCGAGCGCGGCGACTAAGGATCTCGCGAGAGCGTTGGGCGATCCGGTTCCCGGTGTGCGATGGGCGGCAGGTGAGGCTCTCGGAAGCATCGGCCCTGCCGCGCAGTCAGCGGTGCCGCAATTGATCGAAGCTCTCAAGGATGAGTTCCTCTATGTTCGCATCTGCGCGGCCGGAGCGCTTGGAAGCATCGGACCGAAGGCACAGACAGCACGCGAGGCGCTGAGAGCAGCCGCAAATGATCCCGTCGTGCGTCACGAAGTCGAGTGGGCGTTGAATCGCATCGCAGGAATAGAACCCGTTGTCTCACCGTTTGTGCCGGCGACGTCCGTCGTGGCCCAACCACAGACGACGGTGGTTCAAGCGGGCAATCCTCCGATTGACTGGGATCCAGCCACTGGGCGGAACATCGTCTGGAGTGTCGAGTTGGGAAACGAAGTGTATGGCGGTCCCGTGGTCGCGGGCGATGTGGTTTATGTCGGTACTGACAATACCCGCCAAATGAACCCGGCGTTTAAGCAGGATGCAGGCGTGCTCATGGCCTTTCGGGTGACGGATGGCGCGTTTCTTCGGCAGGACGTGGCCCCTCGAGTGGAGCGGCGCGGCCTAAGGGATTTTTTGTTGCCTTCGACGACAAGTGTTCCTTATGTCGAAGGCGATCGGCTGTACTACGTCACTGCCGAGTGTCAACTCCGTTGCCTCGACACGAAGGGTTTCGGTGTCATCTGGCAACTCGACATGCCCGCCTTGGGTGTCTTTCCGCATGAAGCCTGCAATAGCGAAGTGCTGTCGCTGGGTGATCTGCTGTTGGTCGGCACTTCCAACGGCCAGAACGAAGGCCACACGCGCGTTCCGTCGCCGCGCGCTCCAAGCTTAATTGCGGTAAACAAGCATTCGGGCGAGTTGGTCTGGCGCGCCATCGGAGCAGGCGATAAGGTGCTGCACGGAGCCTGGTCCAGCCCGGTGGCGGCCAACGTCAATGGGCGCATGCAGGTGCTGTTTGGCGGAGGAGATGGCTGGCTTCGCGCGTATGACGCAGCGTCGGGGCAGGAACTTTGGCGATTTGACGGCAACCCGAAAGACGCCCGCTTTCTTCCGCGCGCTGGTGTCGTTTCGCGCAGCCCTATCATTGCTTCACCGGTCTTCGCCGATGGACGCGTCTTCATTGCGCTGGGGCAATCTCCAGGTCACGGCAATGCACCTTCATTTATTCATGCGATCGATCCCAAAGGCTTGGGCGACGTTACGAAGAGCGGACTCGTGTGGACCTCACGCGAGGTGGGCCGCGTGGTCGCAACTCCCATCGTCAAGGACGGTCTGCTATACGTCGGCGACGTGGGTGGAACCATTCATTGTCTGGACGCTGCAACCGGTGAACATTTATGGAAACACGAGACGAACGATGCTATCTGGGGATGCTTCTTGCTGGCCGGCGACCGGCTTTACGTTGGCAACGCTGAAGGCCTCATGACTGTTCTTCGTGCGGGACGTCGAAAGGAATTGCTGGCGCAGATCGAGATGGATGCGCCGCTCTATTCGCGTCCCGCAGTCGTGGGTGATTCACTTTACCTCGCCACCGCAAACCGCTTGTACCTCATCGCGGCTAAGAGCCCCTGAGTTGAACTCTGAAACGTTTAGTTCGGTTTTACCATTGACAGTAGGAGATGCGATCCGGAGTACCGTGCACCGACTGAATTTGAGCCGGTGCTTGAACTAACTTCGCGTGGGCCAGATTTCCGCATGTTTGCCAAACCAGTTCTTACCAATGTTCAACCGGATCCCTTTTTGGCCCACTTACCTACCAGAGTCCAATAATATTGAAGGAGAGAGACAAAATGTGCTTCCGCAACCCTATTCAGTGCATTATCCCGCCTTACATCACTGATGAATTAGTGAAGTCGGCGGATCCGCAAGTAAGGTCGAGAGCAATAGCCCAGTTGCGCATGGCCACAAGGATGCGAGCGCTCAGAGAAGCTGCACAGGCGATGCCCACGCTCATGGCTTCTATGGCTCCGAACAAGAAGAAGAATCGCCTGGTCTACGACGCTCGTCAAAGCGATCAGTTGCCGGGCACCCTCGTTAGGTCGGAAGGACAAGCCAAGGTCACCGACCCGGGTGCCAATGAGGCGTATGACGGCGCGGGTGATACTTACGATTTCTATTACAAGATCTTTCAGCGAAACTCCCTCGACGATAATGGGATGACCCTGACATCGTCAGTACATGTGGGGGAAATCGATGAAAACGGCCAACTTGGGCCTATGAATAACGCCTTCTGGGACGGCGAACAGATGGCCTACGGTGATGGTGACGGAGTCATATTCCGCCGCTTTACCCAATCGCTGGATGTAATCGGTCACGAGTTGACGCACGGCGTCGAATCTTTTACCAGCAATCTGCAGTATCGCGCTCAATCAGGGGCTTTGAATGAACATTTTGCGGACGTTTTTGGTATCCTCGTACGGCAATGGAAGAACGGCGAAACAGCGGCCAAAGCTAATTGGGTTGTGGGTGCCGAGGTGCTCGTCCCGGCGAATACCAGGCGTGGAATTAGAGACATGGAGAATCCGGGCACTGCATATGTAAACGACCCGGACTTGGGGACAGATCCGCAACCCGCAACGATGGCCAAGCTCTATACGGGACCGCGAGATCGTCAGGGTGTTCATATTAACTCCGGCATTCCAAATCGAGCATTTGTCTTAGCGGCAAAGAGCATCGGTGGCAAGGCATGGGATGTGACAGGACGCATCTGGTTCAAGACGATGCTGCAACTGAGCTCGACCAGCCAGTTTATTGATTGTGCGGCCATGACCGTTCAGGTCGCAGCGGTCGAGGGAGCAGCCGCAAAGAAAGCAGTTAAAGCGGCCTGGAAAAAGGTTGGAATCACAGTCTAGTCAACTCTGGACGAACACGGGGATAAAGCGATGAAATTGCGGTTTGATCAAACAGGTGGTTATGCCGGTCTTGTAAAGGGCTGCGAGATCGATACGTCAACCTTACCGCCCGAAACCGCCAAAGAGGTTGAGCAGCTCGTTGCGGCGAGTGCGCTTTCCTCGGGTGAGTTCTTGTCGAAGTCAAGCCGCGATCTTCATCAGTATGAACTTACGATTGAAGACGGAACCTCCACGACCTCTGTTGTTCTTGACGATCAGAGCGTTCCTCCGTCGGCGAAACCATTGATTGGATATTTAAAGAAATGTGCTAAGCCGAAGCCGCTCGATTGAGTCGTTAAAACCGAATTGGCAATTCCTCTGCGGTCCTCTGCGCCCTCTGCGTTTGAAGAGACCTTTTAACGCAGAGGTCGCAGAGGACCGCAGAGAAAAACTCAATGTCGCCGGACGTCTTCGATTTTTTGTGCGAAGCCCATTATTGGTTAGCGAGAACGACCGTGAACACTACCGACGATTCATTCGCGTCGGTGACGTTCACAGTTTGTCTCATGGTTCGGAGAAGTCGTACGGACTGCCGCGGAGGTGGGCTAAAAATGTTCAGCACGACTTCATATGTCCCCGCCGCCAATCCCGAAATTACGAACCGGCCTTCGTCATCGACCTGCGCATAGCCGTTCGCGAAGCGGAGCTGGTTGCTTATCGATGCGGTCATTCGTGCGCCGGCTGGCAGAGTCCCACCCTCAACCTTCACCTGTCCGCGAATAACACCGGTTCCATCCGCGATCATGATGCGCCCATCGAGAATATCTTCACCCGCGTTGACCGCAATACCTTGTTTCAATTCTCCACTGTTTCGCTCGATCCGCAGAATCGATAGGCCATCCAAGTTTTCATTGTCAGCCTTCAAACTGATGAAGGCCTTACCGAGTCTGTCGGAATAACGCCGAAGGCGTTCGCTAATTTCAGCCCAGGTTCAAGCGTAGCGAGAACCCCGGGGTAATCGAATCAAAATGTATTTCGAACCCTGAAGAGTCTGTCGGAATAACGCCGAAGGCGTTCGCTAATTTCAGCCCAAGGTTGGAGCATTAGCGACAACCCTGGTTAGCAAAATAAAATTAAGTGGAAACGCTGAAAGCGTTCACCAATTGCCGAACGCTTTCAGGGTTCAAAATACATTTTGATTCGATTACCCAGGGTTCTCGCTACGCTGGGTTCAACCAGGCGCCGGCGCCGATGCTCACGAACGCGTCGGCCATCG
>JBIOUJ010000168.1:0-6691 GCA_044867025.1 Pyrinomonadaceae bacterium
ATATGTGTGCTACTGCACATACAAGTCTACCCGCATAGCCTTTAATGATGATCCGTCCCGGAAATCTACTGCGATAAAGCATATCAGGCAGTTTCGGCTTCAGATGAGATTGCATTTGAGTGCACTCGAGCTGTTGTTGCCGGGGCCATCTTGACCAGGGAGTGATTTATGAAAACAGATCAATCGCAAAGCAGAATCGGAAACGCCTTCCTGGTGTTCTCAATGCTGTTTGGAATAGGGATCGCCTTGAGCATGACTGCTCAGGCGCAGAATCCAGACGATCGTTACACTCAAGATCGTAACCGCAGCGACAACGGAGATCGAAATCAACGTGGTCGCGACTGGGATCGTTACGGTAACTATGGCGGCTCTTCGGAACTGCGTCGCACCGCTCTGAACGCCGGCTATGACGAAGGCGTCAAGGAAGGCCGCAAAGATCGCGGGAACGGCAGCCGCACAGAACACCGCAACCTGAGCAGCTATCAGAAAGCCACGAAAGACTACAGCCCGCGTCTCGGCGACCGTGAACTCTACCGCCGCTACTTCCGTGAAGCCTTCGAAGACGGATATAACGCCGAAAGTTATGCTCGTAGCAATAGACATCGGGAGGATCGCAATGGAAACCGTGACCGCAACGACAACGGTGACCAGGATCGCTTTGGCCGCAACGAGGATGGTTACGGCAACTTCGGAGGTTCGTTCCAGTTGCGTCAAACCGCTCTGAACGCCGGTTTCGGTGAAGGCGTCAAACAGGGCCGCGAAGATCGCAGGACGCGCAACAATAATGGCTACCAGGGCCGGAGTGCCTACCAGAAAGCAACGAAGGACTACAGTTCCGGTCTCGGCGACCGCGAAGTGTTTCAGCGCTACTTCCGTGAGGCATACGAACACGGCTACGCCGACGGTTACGCTGGCTACTAGTCTTCATAATGGTGAGTCAGACATAGCGAACACGAACAACGAACACAATGCGAGCAATCAAACTCATCAAGCACGCGGACCGTAAGGTTCAAGATACTCGATCCAGGATCAAAGCTACTACCGGGCGAGACAGATCGTCGCAAGGGGTTCGGTCCTGGGTAGTCGAGTTTAAGAAAACCCGTCGAGGCGAATCTCTCATCGCCTTCGACAGTTTGTTCAATGATGCACACTTGCCGTCAGGGACAGATTAAAACACCCCATTTCACAGACATGTTGAAGAAGAACCGTTGACCCTTGGACCACCTGGCCAGGCGCGCGGTGTATTTCCTTCAAACCGCTGTCAATTCACGCGTCCTCTAAAGGTCCAATACCGATTCCTGAGAGTCTTTCGGCGACCGAACAGCGCTATGGTGGGGGGACAGTATATTCGTATGTGAGATAGCGCACAGACAGTGCGGTTTAAGAGGTTCATTCTCTGAGACATAGAGGTCGTTAGGGAACAGGCCGTGGATCCAAAATCGCGCGACAGTTTCATAACGACTGAGGGAGATGCGGCGCTATGAAAATAGTCATTCTAATCACTGTCATTGAAAGTTCAGCCGTCATGTTGGCGATTCTGTATTTCTACTACAGACGTAGGCAGTCAGAAAAACGCGCTTTAGTTTTTCGTCGCCCAGACGTGTCTATTACAGAGGGCAAACGGTGAGGCAAGAACTCTAAAATCAAAAGAGTAGACCAGGCAAAGCGCTGGGTTCTATTCACAGCACGTTAAAGGTGGATATAAAAATATGACTGGAATAGTAGAAGTGAGCAGTAATGTTCCTAACGACAACACACGGGCAGAGTGGCCGGGTATTGTGTCCAGATTTCAATTGGTCATCCTGGCAGCCCACAGAAACAAGCAACTCTTAATGGGTGCACAGCCGCGGATCGTAGCCGATCGACTGAAACGAAGGAATACGAGCATCGCGCTTGAGGAATTGAAGAGAGGTTTAATACTTTTCAAACCAATCGCAGTTGAAGAGGCTCAAAGCATGGCGTGAGATACGATGAGCGTTGGCTTGGTCTGTAGCAAAGACAAACGAAAGAGGCCCTCGAAAATTGGTGACCGCGGCTCGACTTAGTCAACCGAATCGCTGGGCCTAAAAGATAAGAATTCAAGGAGTGGTAGAAAAACTGGAGGCAGGTAATGGATATAACAACACTCGGGTCAAGAGAACTGGCCTTGATTATTGGTCTCGCTGTGATAGTCATTGCAGGTATCACCGCCTGGCTTATTCTCCGAAAGCGCCGCACTGGAAGGCTGCGCACTCAGTTTGGCGGTGCTGAATATGATCGCGCTGTGAAGGAAGATGGCAGCCGGCGGCATGCAGAAGCCGGCCTCAAAGAGCGCACACAACGAGTGGAGAGCTTGAACATCCGACCACTCGCTTCAGGTGATCGTGCGCGTTTCGTGGATTCGTGGCGCAGAGTTCAGTCGCGGTTCGTTGACGGTCCCGGTGGGGCGGTCACGGAGGCCGATCAACTGCTACGCGATGTGATGACCACACGCGGCTATCCGGTAACTGACTTTGAACAGCAGGCGGCAGATATTTCCGTGGACCATCCACTGGTTATGGAAAACTACCGTTTGGCCCACGCGATCGCGGTTCGTCAAACTCAGGGGCAGGCCAATACCGAAGACTTGCGCCAGGCAATGATCCATTACCGGACGCTTTTTGAAGAATTAGTTGGCGAGCCGGAAGTAGCTCGTGCGAAGACTGCGACCTGAACTCGAGTTGCACACAAAGGAGAAGCAAGGCTAATGATTCCGAAGAGAAGATGCATCAGAGATTATGCTTGATCCGGCACTCGCGGTTGCCGTCCTTCGGAAGTTTTTGTTGTCAGAGATTTTTGCTATAGTTCTCTCCCAGCGAACGGCATCAACTCTACCTTGCAACCCGTACGAGTGATTATGTGAATTGGTGAACCTTCAAGAAACCACTCATGACATCAATAGACTCGTCACAGCTTACAACCGGTTTGGCTTCAAGTTATTAGCAGAACTCTGCGAGAAGAATCCGGAAACAAACGTATTCATTTCTTCGGCCGGTATAGCCTTCTCCTTAGCGCTGATTCAAAACGGGGCCGGCGGCAATACCAGGAAAGCCATTGCCAAAGTCCTTGAATTACCTAAAGCGAGTCAACGCTACATTAACGAAACCAGCCAAAAGCTGTTTGACGACCTTATCTCTCTCGAACACGGGCAACTGTCAATCGCCAACTCGCTTTGGATCCACAAAGGGCTCTCTTTTGACGCTTCCTTTTTGAAAATTGCCATGAACTTTTTTAAAGCCGAAGCTGCTACCGTGGATTTTAATTCCACTGCGGCCGCAGCCCAGACTATTAATACCTGGGTCCATCGAGAAACTAAAGGCAAGATTGCTACTCTCGTCGAGCGGTCCGACCTGGACCAGCAAACGGACTTCGTACTTGCCGGCGCAGTTTACTTTAAGGGTCTTTGGAAAGTGCCATTCAGTAAGCAGGAAACGCACCGGAGCATTTTTCATCTTCCTCGAAATAAAAAGAGATCCATTTGGATGATGCGACAATCCAGCGAGCATGATTATTTGAAGCAGAAAAACTTTCAAGCAGTCAGACTGCGTTACATCGACGACCGAATAAGTTCCTACATTTTCGTTCCGGCCGATAAAGTTTCTCTGACGGATCTTTTGAAAGAGCTTCAAGTGGAGAGTTGGAATCGATGGATTCAGGAGTTTGCATTAAATAAAGTTGAGATAACAGTGCCGCGCTTCAAGATGACCTACGAAGGGGAACTACGAGAAGCTCTGGCCCATTTGGGGATGGGTACAGCATTCGACAGCGGCGCAGACTTTAGCCCGATGGGCCTGGCAGGGCGCTACATCGCCAGGATCAAGCATAAATCCGTTGCCGAGTTTAATGAAGAAGGAACCGAAGCGGCTGCGACAACTGCCATCATGATGACCCGGAGCCTATTTGAGCCACCGCGAATTGTTGTTGATCGGCCATTCTTCTGGGCAATTCAGGATCAGAACACGGGCCTGATCCTCTTTTTCGGTGCCGTCTTCGATCCCGGCAACTGAAATAGAAATTCTATGCTCGGCATTAATAAGAGGAGAGGACCAGTATCGACGAATTTCAGTTTGAATAACTCACTTAGATAGGAGACCACAATGCCAGGTAAATCGAAGAAAGCGACAACTCCCGTTGCCAGGAAGCAATTGGAACGGCAGGAGAAGCGTGTTTCTCTTAGGGCAGCGCAAGATGATTCCGGCCAAAAGGAGACTGAAAAATTCTCCCGCAGCGCCAAAGTCGCCGAGGAATACGCCAGCAATATCGCAGAGGGTGACGAAGTCAAATTCATTCAAGCGTTTCAAGCTGCTTTCAATATCGCAGCGGGCGTCCACGATGAAACAACCGAGCGCACTGCCGTTCGAGCAACCTTGCGCAGTGATGTACCACTAGCACCAGCGCGTTTTATTTCAGACGGTAAGTTTGTCGAGAATACGATCAAGCTCATTCGAGACCAGAATCGCATTATTGGCGGCGTGCCGACGACTGATTTTCCGGACTGCGTCGCTGTTGGGACAAACTTTCAATGGTGCTGCACGGGCACTCTCGTTGCACCTAATGTCGTCGTGACCGCAGGGCATTGCCAGGGAGGTTGTTCGGCGCGGGTTTTTTTCGGGACCAATGTGAATACAAGCGGGGAAATCGTGCCCGTCAAAAAGGCTGTGCGGCATCCTCAATACGGCAAAGGGGGAAAGCACAATGATCTGACAGTGCTCATTCTCGAACGCGATGTGAAGACTGTGAAGCCGCGCAAACTCGCCACGACTACCATGGTCGACAAGGCGCATTTTATTCGCGCCGTAGGTTTCGGAAACACTGACCCCGAGAGTACCACCGGCTACGGTATCAAGCGCATGGTGGATATTCCGATAGCGTCGGTTAGCTGCGCAGCAGACGGCCCGGCTCGCTATGGCTGCGACGCTGGTTTGGAGCTTGTGGCTGGTGCTCCGTTTCTAAACAAGGATAGCTGCAACGGCGACAGCGGCGGACCGATTTACGTTAAGTCCGGAACTGCCTGGTATCTTGCTGGTGCAACTTCGCGCGCCACAGTGGATTCCACCCGTCCTTGCGGTGATGGCGGTATTTATGTGCGCATCGACAAATATGCAACCTGGATTCGCTCAGTATCCGGCGGACACTGGTCGTAGGGGCGAAACGATTCTCGGTTAGGGAAATGAGTGATCCTCATGAGTGTTCATGGGGATCACTGTGCCCCAGGTTCGCGCTGGAAGTCTCAGACGTTGATCCCTGTCTGGTCACGAATCCAATCCGTGAACTTATCGGCCCGGACGTAAATCCCGCCATTACCGCAGGGCTGACCAGTGGCTCTGATTCCACGTGAGGTCACGCCGAGCAGGCGATATCCACCGTCGTCATCTTCTATGTAGAGCGGTCCACCACTGTCTCCCTTGCAGGTGTCCTTTTTCAGCCCGCGATGACCAGCGACCATCTCAAAATCTTCATAACATCCATACATCGCCTGCTCATCAACACTGCCACACTCCATCGACATGATTGGAACTTTGGCTTTTCGTTTCCTGCCATAACCCTGCGTCGCCGCAGGATCGGTTCTTCCAAAGCCGACAACTAGAGCAGCCTTAGCTTCTCCTGGCGTACCCTTGGCGATCCGGCACGCGTTCACCTTTGAGTCGTGCTCGAGTACGAGAAGCATCAAGTCAACTCTCGGATCGGAATGCTCGTGTACTTCTTTGACGTTAATCGTCTCACCTTTCTCGGGCTTGTTTACGTCGTTGCCTTTCAGAAAGACACGCTTGACGCTGAATTGTTGGGCACAATGTCTGGCCGTTAGCACCAGATTGGGAGCGATGAGCGTGCCGGTACAAAAATATCCCATGAACTCGTTTCCGACAGCACAACAATCCGGAAAGCCATCAGTGAGCGTGCCGTTAAGGATTGACTCCTTCTCGTCGACCAATAAGGGCGGGATATAATTGTCTTCGGTTTCGCTTTTTAAGTTTGATTGAGCGTCGGTCACACCTGCCGCCGGCTGCGCTGGCGGGGCGGTGGTGGGAGAAGTTTCGATTTGTTGGAGTTGGAGTATTTCCGACTCGATGCGTCCGATATGCGCTCGTAGCTCCGCCAATTCCTGTAAGACTTTTGCATAGTCAGCCATAATCCTCTGCTCCTTGTTGCGCGTGAATCTCCAAGCCCACGACGGGACGTGGGCTACGAGCGCACGCTCGTCTTCGTGAAGGTCAAGTTCTTAATTAAGTCATTAAGGTAAGCTTTCCGGGCGGGTGGATTAGCGTCTGCAGCGAGAAACTCATCATGTTTGATTTCCGCAATGAAATCCAGCGTGCGCTGCTGAATCGCCCGGTACGTTTGATCAAATTCTGTTGTCACGGCTTCCACCGCCATTTGCGCCGCTGCCGGTACGAGTTGATATGGATAATTTTCGGGCCGTGGTCTAACTATTTCTTCCCCAAGCCACAAAGCGAGGGCCTCAATATCTTTATGATTGGCGTCAAGTTTGTAGCCGAATTCAACAAGAGCGTGTGGCGGCGAATTTTCCTCCTCCTTGTTTTTCAACACATTCAACTTCGTATTGAGCAAGACATCGGCAACGATTTTGGACTCTGACAGGAAGGGGGTCAGTTGCGCAATATCGCCGTACGCCTCGTGCCACACCTTTTCAATCTTCTGGGCAGCGTCAGCG
>JBIOUJ010000169.1:0-11233 GCA_044867025.1 Pyrinomonadaceae bacterium
CAAGCAGCATTACCCACTACGCATGACGCAAAAATACGACGTCGTCGTGATCGGCGGCGGACATAACGGTCTGGTAAACGCCGCGTATCTCGCGCGCGCAGGCAAAAAGGTACTGGTTCTCGAACGCCGCCACGTGCTCGGCGGCGCGGCGGTGACGGAAGAGGTCTTTCCGGGATTCAAGTTTTCTGTCTGTTCCTACGTCGTCTCACTGCTCAGACCCGAAATCATTCGCGAGCTCGATCTGCCGCGCCACGGTTTGGAGATACTTCCGCTCGACGGCACATTCACGCCGATGCCGAACGGCGATTATCTCTGGCGCGTGAACGATCACGCTCGCACGCGCCGCGAGATCGCGCGCCACTCGCGTCTCGACGCCGAAGCGTACGACGAGTACGGCAAAGCCATGATCGAGATGGCCCACTTCGTCAAACCGATCATGAGCATGACGCCTCCCGATCCGACGACGCTCGATCCGAAGGGTTGGAAAAACTTGGCTTTCCTGGGCCGTCGATTTCAGAAACTTCCTTACGAAGATCAGTACAACCAGGTGCAGTTGATGACGATGAGCGCCGTCGACTTTCTCGATCAGTGGTTTGAAACTGACGTGCTCAAAGCGACGATGTCTGCGTCTGGGATCATCGGCACGTTTCTCGGCGTGCGTTCTCCGGGCACGGCGTACGTGCTGCTGCATCATTACATGGGCGAGATCGATGGCGCGTTTCGATCCTGGGGCTTTGCGCGCGGCGGTACCGGCGCGATCTCAAACGCCATCGCCGATGCGGCGCGCGAAGCCGGTGTCGAGATCCGCACGGAAGCCGCAATCACAAAGATTCTCGTGAAGAATGGGCGTGCCGTCGGAGTCGTGCTATCGAATGGCGATGAGATTTACGCGGACGTGATTTCGTCGAGCGTCGATCCGCGTTTGACGTTCATGAAGATGGTGGGCGAGGAACACTTGCCTGACGATTTTTGCGTCGATCTCAAACGTTACAAGTATCGTGGTTCGTCGGGGAAGGTGAATCTCGCGCTCGACGGTTTGCCGGATTTCAAGTCGCTGCCTGGACCAGGCGCTCATCTTCGTGGCGCGATCTCGATCTCGCCGGGTGTTGACTACATGGAGCGTGCGTACGACGAAGCGAAGTATGGTCGCTTTTCGCGGCGTCCTTACATCGACATGGTGATTCCGAGTTTGACCGATCCGTCTGTCGCGCCGCCGGGCAAGCACGTGATGTCGTGTTTCGTGCAGTACGCGCCGTACAACTTGAAAGAAGGAAACTGGGACGAGAAGCGCGACGAGTTTGGCGACACCGTGATCGACACGATTGCCGAACACGCCCCGAACATTCGCGATCTGATCCGGGATCGTCAGGTGTTGACCCCACTCGACCTCGAGCGCGAGTTTGGTCTGTCGGAAGGAAATATTTTTCAGGGTGAGTTAACGCTCGAACAGCTCTTCTTTCTGCGACCCGCGCCTGGCTGGGCGCAATATCGCACCCCGATCAAGAGTCTTTACATGTGTGGCTCTGCGACGCATCCGGGCGGCGGAATCATGGGCGCGCCGGGTCGGAACGCGGCGCTGCAACTGCTGAAGGATCTGAGGTGAAGTACGACGTCGTCATCATCGGCGGTGGTCACAACGGTCTCGTGGCTGCGTGTTATCTCGCGAAGAGCGGCTTGAAGACGCTTGTTCTCGAGCGGCGAGAAGCTGTCGGCGGTGGAGCTGTCACTGAAGAGCTGCATCCGGGTTACAGATGTTCAACGTTGGACCATGCGGCGGGGCCTCTTGCGCCGCAAATCATGTCGGAGCTAAATCTTGCGCGCTTCGGACTCGAAATGTTCACTCCGGAAGCGCGCGTGCTTGCACTCGCGCCCGACGGCAGACACTGCTGCATCTTCAACGACACTTCGCGCACAGTCAGCGAGATCGAAAAGTTTTCGAAGAGCGATGCGGATGTTTATCCGGAATTCGTCAACACTTTCGCGCGCATCGGGCGAGTGCTCGCGCCGCTGATTTCGATGACGCCGCCGTTGATCGACAAACCGACTGCGGCTGACGCGTGGCACCTCGGCAAAGTCGGACTCGCTTTTCGTGGCCTCGGTAAGAAGGACGAGTTCCGACTGCTGCGTTGGGGGCCGATGGCGGTCGCCGATCTCGTCAGCGAATGGTTTGAAACGGAACTATTACGCGCGACGGTTGCGGCGCGCGGGATCTACGGCGCGTTCGCCGGCCCATGGTCTGCCGGAACGAGTCTGGGACTCTTGTGGCAAGCAGCGATGGATGGCAGCGCAATCGGTTCTGCGTCGTATCCGAAAGGCGGGATGGGCGGTTTGGCGAATGCGCTGGCGAACGCCGCGAAGGCCGCGGGCGCTGAGATACGCACACAGGCAGCCGTGACGGAGATTGCGGGAGTCGATGGTGATACTTCAAAAGTAAGACTCAATGGCGGTGAGGAGATCGAGTCGCGCGCAGTGGTTTCGAACGCTGATCCACGCACGACGTTTTTGAACCTCGTCGATCCGATCGATCTCGATCCGAACTTCTTGTTGAAGATGCGTAACTACCGCGCGCCGGGGATGGTCGCCAAGATTAATCTCGCGCTGTCGGCGTTGCCGGTATTTCGCGGTGTAAACGGCGACCAAACCAAACTTGCCGGCCGGATTCACATCGGTCACGAGATCGATTATCTGGAACGCGCGTTCGACGCGTCGAAGTACGGTGAGTTTTCTTCCGAGCCGTACCTCGACATCAACATTCCATCGATCGGCGATCCGTCTCTGGCGCCGCAAGGAAAACATGTAATGTCGATTCACGTGCAGTTTGCTCCGTACAAGCTGAAGCAAGGTGATTGGAACACGCGTCGTGACGAGTTTGCGGGCAATGTGATCGATCGTTTGGAAATTTACGCTCCGGGCTTGCGCGATTTGATCGTTGCAAGCCAGGTGATCACGCCGCTCGATCTCGAACGGACTTACGGCCTCAGCCGTGGACACATTCACCACGGCGAACAAACCCTCGATCAGTTTTTCACCTTTAGACCGCTGATCGGCTGGGCGCAATATCGAACACCGCTAAAGCGGCTTTATCTCTGCGGCGCCGGCACACATCCCGGTGGTGGATTAACGGGATTGCCGGGCGCGAATGCCGCACGCGAGATCATTCGAGATTTTAAGGCGGGAAAAGTTTAGTTTCACAGGATTTACATGATTTTTCATGTCCAAACGTAGCTTCGCCAGTGACAACAACGCGGGCATCCATCCGGAAGTGATCGAAGCCATCAAGGCCGCGAACGAGGGCCACGTGATTGCCTATGGCGACGATCACATCACCGCGCGTGCGACGAAGGTGTTTCAGAAACACTTCGGAAGAGACATCGCGGTCTATTTCGTCTTCGGCGGCACCGGCGCCAACGTCCTTGGTCTAAAGTCGATCACCAAACCTTACAACGCGATCGTTTGCGCTGAGACGGCGCACGTGAATGTCGACGAGTGTGGCGCACCCGAAAAGTTCACCGGCTGCAAACTCGTCGCTCTTCCCACACCCGACGGCAAGCTTCGCGTCGAGCAACTCAGCCCATTGCTACACGTCTTCGGCAACGAACATCACGTGCAGCCTCGCGTGATCTCAATCTCACAAGCCACCGAGATGGGCACCGTCTACACGAAGAAAGAACTCAAAGCACTCTCGACCTTCGCTCACGACAACGACATGTTCCTGCACGTCGACGGCGCGCGCATCTCGAATGCAGCGGTGAGTCTCAACGCGAGTCTCAAAGAGATTACTGCCGACGCGGGCGTCGACGTGCTCTCATTCGGCGGCACGAAGAACGGGATGATCTATGGCGAGGCTGTCGTCTTCTTCGACAAGAAACTCGCGACCGACTTCAAATACATCCGCAAGCAAGGCATGCACCTCCCGTCGAAGATGCGTTACATCTCCGCGCAATTTGAAGCGATGCTCGGCGGCGACCTATGGAAGCGAAGCGCCACGCATTCAAATCGAATGGCGCAGATGCTCGCGAGCGAGCTCGCAAAAGTTCCGCAAATCAAGATCACGCAGCAAGTGGAATCAAACGGCGTTTTCGCAATCGTGCCCGCGAAGTACATACCCGCACTTCAGAAGAAATATTTCTTCTACGTTTGGAACGAAGAGATTTCGGAAGTGCGACTGATGGCATCGTTCGACACGACGGAAGAAGACATTCGCGATTTCATCGATGTAGTTCGTAAGACAGTGAAGTGATGCTACTGAGCATTGACGTCGGTACGTCCGGAGTGCGCGCGGCGTTGTTTGACGATCGCGGCAACGAAGTGCCCGGCGCGCAAGCGCGCAGACATCGCAATGTCTCAGACTTTGCGGAGTTGGACGCCGATAGCCTCGTCGACGAAGTTGTAAAAACCATCGACGAGCTACTCACATATCACTTTCACTCCGCCGCGCAGATCGAACTCATCGCCGTCTCAGCATTCTGGCACAGCCTGATCGGTGTCGACGCCGAAGGACTTGCAACAACACCGCTACTGACCTGGGCCGACACTCGCGCCGCTGAGTACGCAAAAAACTTGCGCACACAATTCGATGAGCTTGCACATCACGCGCGCACAGGCTGCCGCTTTCACGCGAGTTACTGGCCCGCAAAACTGCAATGGCTGAAGAACGAGCACAGGGAAAAGTTCGACGCGACGCGCTGCTGGCTGGGATTCGCTGAATATCTCCTCCTGCGATTGTCTGGTGAGACTGCGACGACGATTTCGATGGCATCGGCCACAGGTCTCATGAATCAGCGCACCTGCGACTGGGACTCGGATTTTGTCGAAGCACTCCGCATCTCACCCGGCACACTGCCGGAGATCAAAACGAGATTGACGTCACGTCTTTCCGATGCGTTCACATTTCGCTGGCCCGCGTTAGCAGAAGCTCGACTGGTAACAATCATTGGAGACGGAGCCGCGAACAACATCGGCGCCGGCTGCACCACGAAAGACAAAGTTGCGTTAATGATCGGCACGTCGGGCGCGATGCGAGTCGCGTTTGCAGGTGAACCTCCGAGCCAGATCTCGTCGTCGCTCTGGAGTTATCGAGCTTCCGATCGGCGCGTCGTTGTTGGTGGTGCGTTGTCAGACGGCGGCGGACTCGTCAACTGGATGATTGAATCGTTGAATCTTGATCGCGCTTCGTTGCACGAACAGCTAGCATCGCTCGAACCTGATTCTCACGGGCTCACAGTCTTACCTTTCTGGTCCGGCGAGCGCAGCACGGGCTGGTTAGCAGATGCTCGCGGCGGCATCTTTGGCCTGACGCAACAAACGACACCCGCCGAGATCGTGCGTGCGACACTCGAAGCGATCGCTTATCGATTCGCCTTAATCGCACGCGACCTCGATCGCATCGCACCCAACGCGACGATTGTTGCATCGGGCAACGCACTGCGCTCCTCGCCGGTTTGGTTGCAGATCATCGCGGATGTTTTAGGCCGTCCATTAATGTTTGGCGGCACCGCGGAAAGCTCGATCCGGGGCGCTGCCTTGCTTGCGCTGGAGGCGGTGGGCAAAATAGCAACCATTGACGAAGATTCAGTTGTAGTTGAACAGGTGTTTGAGCCTGACATGTCGCGACACGCCCGATATCAAAAGAGCCTCGCGCGTCAGGTAGAACTTTACGAAAAAATTTTTGCGCCTTCTGTGGCCACAAAGGAAAACTAACTGATGAGCACGCCCGTGCAGAAAGAAAACGCAAACCCCGAACTCGATCAACTCTGTATCAACACAATTCGAGCCTTATCAATCGACGCTGTGCAAAAGGCGAACTCGGGTCATCCGGGATTGCCGCTCGGCGCGGCGCCGATGGCCTACGTTCTGTGGACTCGTTTCATGCGTCACAACCCGCGCAATCCGAAGTGGGAAAATCGAGATCGCTTTCTGCTTTCGGCGGGCCACGGGTCGATGTTGCTCTACTCGCTGCTGCATCTGACCGGCTACGACCTGCCTCTCGACGAATTGAAAAACTTTCGCCAGTGGGGTTCGAAAACGCCCGGCCATCCTGAGTACGGCCTCACGCCCGGAGTTGAGATCACGACTGGTCCATTGGGCCAGGGATTTGCCAACGGCGTTGGCATGGCAATGGGCGCCGCACACCTCGCCGCGAAGTTCAACAAAGAAGATCTTTCACTCATCGATCATTACGTTTACGCGATCGTTTCCGACGGCGACTTGATGGAGGGCGTTGCGTCAGAAGCGGCGTCGCTCGCGGGGCATCTGAAGCTCGGCAAGCTGATCTATCTCTACGACGACAACAAGGTCACGATTGAAGGCTTCACGAGCCTGGCCTTCAGCGAAGATGTGCCGAAGCGTTTTGAATCTTACGGTTGGCACACGCAGACCGTTGCAGACGGCAACGACCTCGACGAGATCGAACAGGCCATTCGCGTCGCGCAGTCGGTAACAGATGCGCCGAGTTTGATTTCAGTCAAGACTACCATTGGCTTCGGTATGCCGACCCAGGGCACGCGCAAGGCGCACAGCGATGCGCCCGGTGAAGAAGCCGTCCGCGAAACGAAGCGACATTTGGGATGGCCCGAAGACAAGCAGTTTTACATTCCGGACGAAGCGCTGGCGCATTTCCGTGATGCGGTCGAGCGCGGTGAGCGACAGGAGTCTGAGTGGCGCGCGCTGGTCCAGAAATACACGGAAAAATTTTCGGAAGAAGGCGAGAGCTGGCGCGCGACGATGAGTGGAGAGTTGCCGGCGGGTTGGGAAGATCACCTGCCGAAGTTTGAAGATGCGAAACCCGTGGCGACGCGCGTCGCAAGCGGAGAAGTAATCAACGCACTTGCGAAGGTGTTGCCGATGCTTATCGGTGGCTCTGCGGATCTCGGCGTGTCGAATAACACTGACATCAAGGACAGTCACAGTTTTGAAGCAGACGCTTACGACGGGCGCATCCTGCATTTCGGCGTGCGCGAACATGCGATGGGCTCCACGCTCACTGGGATCTCTCTGAATGGCGGTTTGATTCCTTATGGCGGAACGTTCCTCACGTTCTCTGACTACATGCGACCAGCGATTCGTTTGGCGGCACTGTCGGAAGTGCAGGTGATTTACGTGTTCACGCACGACTCCATCGGACTCGGTGAAGATGGGCCAACGCACCAGCCAATCGAACATCTCGCAGCGCTGCGAGCGATCCCGCACCTGTTTTTGATTCGTCCGGCAGATCCCGCCGAGGTGAGCGAGGCGTGGCGAACGGCGATCCTGCGCCGCTCGGCTCCGACGGCACTCGCGCTCACGCGGCAAAAAGTTCCGGTGATCGATCGGAAGAAGTATGCAAAAGCGGACGGGTTGCGACGTGGTGGATATGTTCTTGCTGACGCGGATTCACCCCTGTTGATTCTCATCGGAACTGGATCGGAAGTCGCGCTCGTGTTGGAAGCGCATGAGAAGTTGCTTGCGGAAAATATTCCGACGCGCGTTGTGTCGTTGCCGTGCTGGGAGTTGTTTGAGCAGCAGTCGCAGGAGTATCGCGATGAAGTCTTGCCGCCGTCGATTACGGCGCGGCTGGCGGTTGAGGCCGGAGTGCGACAGGGCTGGGAGCGATATGTTGGATCGAATGGCGATGTGATTTGCCTCGATCGTTTTGGTGCTTCAGCGCCGGGTGATATTGCGCTGCGCGAACTCGGATTCAACGTTGAAAACGTCCTTAAGAACGCTCGGGCTCTTGTGAACAGTTAGACAGGATTACAGGATTGCGCAAGATTTACATGATGAATCTTGTGAATCCTGAAAAATCTTGTAAATCATTATGAGAATAGCTATAGCCGCAGATCACGCTGGTTACCCGCTCAACGAACGAGTCATCGCCGAGTTGAGCAAGGGTGCACACGAGTTGACCGACTTCGGCACTCACAATGGTGCAATTGCCGACGACTATCCCGACTACGCGAAAGCTGTTGGCGAAGCAGTGCAGGAGGGATCGGTAGATATCGGAATCTTGATTTGCGGCAGCGGTGTCGGTGCAGCAGTCGCCGCCAGCAAAATGCGCGGCATTCGTGCCGCGCTTTGCGGTGATACTTATTCCGCGCGACAGTCACGCGAACATGACGATTGCAACGTGCTCTGTCTCGGCGCGCGAGTGGTGGGAGTGGAGCTGGCGCTGGAAATCGTGCGCGCCTTTGTGGCGGCGAAGTTCACGGGCGAAGAACGACACCGGCGGCGACTCGCGAAGATCGAAGCGATGGAAAATCTTTAGACCACAAACCGCAACGCGCCCGCCAACACCTGAAACTGAACCGGCGTCACACCTCGAACATTTCCATCTGCTTCGAGCGGCATCGCATCCTGTACGAGAAAAGTCTCGATACTGACAATGCTGCCCTGCGTGATTGTCACCTTTGGATTGTTGACATGACCGCCGTTATGTATGCGTGAAAGCTCCGTCACGACGTTCGCGCGCGTCAGGCCTGAAGCAGTGATGACGTCGAGCTTTCCATCGTCGATACGCGCTTCGGGCGACAGCATCATTCCACCTCCCGCATAAAGCCCGTTCGCGACACCGGCCAGGTTCATTAGTCCATCGACAACAACACGACCATCGACCATCACGCGCACGCGCCGCTCGCGCCACGCGGCCAGCGCACCCACTGCCGCAAAGACGAAACGAAACTCACCGGAGAAGTTGCGCATGAACTTGCCTTGCGCCGCGACGCGTCCGGCTGTTTCGCCGCCGATGCCCATCGTCGATGCGTTCAGGCAGATGAAGGGTTTTTCGAAGCCATTGCAACGACCGTAAAGAACGTCGATCGTTCGCGCGCCGTGGTCACCACGTGAATGGGCGACGAGCAGCTCGATCCAGTCTTGGAGCGGTGAGCGCCCGCGGCGTAATCCTCGCGCGAAATCGTTGCCGGTGCCGGCTGGAAGGATCGCGAGCGTCGAAGACGGGTTGATAGGAGTTGGAGGAACGTCCGGATCGTCATTGAATTGGAAGAAGCCTTCGGCTGCTTCGCTGAGCGTGCCGTCACCACCTACAACGACGATCGAGTCGACGCCTGACGTTAAAGCCTCGCGCGTTTTAATTGTCGCGTCGCCGGCAGAGGAAGTTTCGTGGGTTTGGTACTGAATGCCGGCGGCATCAAGCGCTTTCGAAATCGTGGGCCATGCTTGTCGCGCTTTAGCCGCGAGGGGATTAGTGATAATGAGCATCAACCACAGATTACACAGATATAGACGGATCTGTGTAATCTGCTTAAATCTGTGGATCTATCCGCGGGCCCGGGCTCGACTCGCCGCCAGCGCGAGCTCGCGAGCGCGTGGCATCGCGTCGACAGCCCGTGCGATCTGCGGATCACCGTCGTTGAAGACCTGTGTCGCGGTCCGGTAACCATAGGCCGCCGACAGTATGTTGTAACGCAACTGTCGCTCTGCGAACGACCGTGTCTTATCGAGCTGATCCGGACTCACTTTGTATATCGGTTTGCCGGCCGCGAACTTCTTCAACTCCGCGAAGAGCGCATCGGTAACCGGATAATCTTCGTTCACGAGGTCGTGATCAAATTCGATTGCCCGTTGAACCTTGTACTGGTCGAACCCCTTCACGCGTCCGGTTGTCAGCTCGAGCGAAAAGGCGAACAGGACGTCCCGCAGGTGTCGTTCAGCGGCACTGATGGTGCCCGGCTTCACGACTTCATCCGGAGCGATTCCACCGCCACCGTAAACAGCGCGTCCGGTGTCGGTATGGCTTTCAGGTCCGCTCTGCTGCGTTTGCTTACTCTTGTCAGCGGCGAGTCCGCCTGGGAAGTAGTAGTTGTAGAAACCGCCGCCGGAGTAGTCACGCTGAATCAGACGTCCCGATGGCGTGAAGTACTTCGCGATCGTCAACAACAACGCCGAGTCGTAATCCAACTGGAATGGAAACTGTACGAGGCCCTTGCCAAACGTCGTCTCACCGACGATCAGCGCACGATCGTGATCCTGAAGCGCGCCCGCGACGATCTCAGCCGCCGACGCCGTATCGCCGTTGACGAGCACAACTACCGCAACATTGTCCGGGTTCTCGTTCACTGCGTCGTAGAATTGCGAACTATCGCGGAACCGGCCCTTCTGCGTAACAATTCTCTGCCCGCGTTGCAGGAACGTATTCGCCACGCGCACCGCCTGAATCAGCAGCCCGCCGCGATTTCCGCGCAGGTCGAGCACGAGCATGTTCATGCCTTTGCTGTGCAGGTATTTGAGCGCCTGCTCAAACTCATCCGCCGTCGTCAGGTTGAAACCGCCCGTCATCGCAACGTAACCGACTCCCTGACGCAGCATGTACGCCTGCGAAATCGAAGGCAGGGAAACGGCGTCGCGAACGATGTTCACGGTTTCAGACGTTTTGGTCGCCGGGTGTTCAACGGTGACTTTGACCGTCGTTCCACGCGGTCCGAGCAAAAACTTGCGCACTTCCGGATAGGTTTTGCCCTTCATCGAGTTTCCATCAACGTCCAGAATGCGATCGCCGAAGCGCAGGCCGGCACGGGCCGCAGGCGAATCCGGGAAGGTGGCGCGAATGTAGGTATTAACGTCCTTGCCTTCGCGCAGGTCTTCGATAGTGGCGCCGATTCCGAAGTATTCCGAGCGCTGCTCGGTGCGGAAGGAGGCGTATTCAACCGGATCGAAGTAAGTCGAGTGCGGATCCAGGACGCTCAACATTCCGCTGATGGATGACTTGAAAATCGAGTTGTAATCCAGTTTTCTGCCGTCAATGTGGTTTGTCTGGATTACTGAGAGGGCTTCGGCAAGGTCGCTCTTAATTGCCGGGCTCGACGGGCTCGTTCTGCCGGTCGGCGTGGCGCCGTTCGAAGAACGGTCAGCACCAGGATTTCCTGTGCGCCGGGCCGAACGGGTTTGCTGGGCAATGATCAGTGCAGGGATTGCCAGGGCAATAATGAGGAACAGAATTCCCGGGGCAAAAGAGCTTTTTCTCACGCAACCCTCCTAAAAACCTTTATCTCTCTCTGGTTACTGACTCGGGGCGCCGGGTTTCAGTCGGAAACACGCGGGACGTCAGAATAACACGAAGCACCAACGCTTTTGAATGTACGCACGGTGCCTGGGGAAGTTTTCTACAAAATCACTGACGCGCGCATAGGCATGTAGATGCCGCCATTCACGGATTTGTCGCCCCGCCAAACTGAAAACACGGTCTTCCTCTGCGTACCTCTGCGTACCTCTGCGCCTCCTGCGGTAAATGGACGGCTAACCG
>JBIOUJ010000170.1:0-68126 GCA_044867025.1 Pyrinomonadaceae bacterium
GATCGTCCCATGCGCCGTCGGCCAGGTGATACGGAGCGTATTGGACGAAGCACGACATCACATGCTGGCCGGGTGGCGCCACGCTCGGATCGGTGAGCGATGGGATGACGATGTCCATGTACGGACGGCGTGAGAAGTGACCGTACTTCGCTTCGTCGAACGCGCGCTCCATGTAGTCCACGCTTGGCGAGATCGAGATCGCACCGCGCAGGTGCGGACCTGTGCCTGGCAGCGCGGTGAACTCCGGAAGGGCATCCAACGCGAGATTCACTTTGGCCGACGAACCGCGGAACTTGTAGCGATCGACGTCCTCGAGAAAATCGCGCGGGAGCTGATCGGGCTCGAGCAGCCGCCGGAACGTCAGCCGTGGATCAAGGCTGGAGACGACGAGCCCTGCCGTGATCTCGTCACCGTTCTTCAACACGACGCCGGAGGCCCGACCGTCGCGGACCAGGATCTTCGCGACCTCGGTCTGCGACCTGATCTCGACACCGGCCTGTCGTGCGGCGCCGGCGATGGCCATCGAAATGGCGCCCGTTCCACCACGGGCGAAGCCCCACGACCTGAATGCGCCGTCGATCTCGCCCATGTAGTGATGAAGCAAGACATAGGCAGTGCCTGGCGAGCGCACGCCGAGGAACGTTCCGATAATGCCCGAGGCCGACATCGTCGCCTTGAGCACGTCGGTCTCGAACCACTGATCGAGAAAGTCCACCGCGCTCATCGTCATGAGCTGGATCTGGTTGTATTGGTCTTGCCGCGACAACCGTTGGAAGCGGCGCAACAGGAACAGCAGTTGACCGAGTCCGCGCGGATCGAGCGACGTTGGGTCGGGCGGCAACATGCTGAGGATCGGTTTGACGAAACGACCCATCTCGACCATGGCGCGGCCGTACTCGTCATAGGCTTCGGCGTCCAGCTTCGAGTGGCGCGCGATCTCCCGACGCGTCTTGGCGTGATCGTTCACGCGCCACAAGTAATCGCCGTTCGGCATCGGCGTGAACGTGCCGTCGAGCGGAAGGATTTCGAGACCGTGTCGTGGGAGGTCGAGCTCGCGAATGATCTCCGGTCGCAACAGAGAGACGACGTACGAGCAGACAGAAAACTTGAAGCCGGGAAATACTTCTTCCGTCACCGCAGCGCCGCCAAGCACGTGTCGACGCTCCAGCACCAGCACCTTTTTACCGGCGCGCGCGAGATAGGCGGCATTTACCAGACCATTATGTCCGCCGCCGATCACGACGACGTCGTATTTGTTCATGATTGCTGTGAAGGCTTGTGCGAAAGATCTGTTTCACAGAATTTACAAGATTAGGCACGATTTACATGTAAATCCTGATAAATCATGTGAATCCTGTAAAAGTGCCGTCTTGCCGCAAACGCGTTAGGATACTTATAATCGCTCGCCCTGACAAACACGCATGCCTATCGGAACCGCATTTCACGAACGCACATTTCCACTATGCGAAAGTCTTAGCTATCGCGAGTGGTCCGGCTACTATGCCGTCAGCTCTTACGAACCGCATCACGAACACGAGTACAACGCGATTCGCAACGCGGCGGCGTTGATCGATATCTCGCCGCTCTTCAAATACCGGCTCACCGGAAAAGATGCGACGCGACTCGTCGATCGCATCATTACGCGCGACATGCGTAAGGTGTCGGTGGGCCAGGTGATCTATACGCCGTGGTGCGACGAGCGTGGAAAGGTGATCGACGACGGCACTGTATCGCGACTCGAGGAGAATACGTATCGCTGGACTGCTGCCGATCCGAGTCTGCGCTGGTTTACGCAGAACGCTGCGGGCATGGATGTGCAGATCGAAGACATTTCGGAAAGTGTGTCAGCGCTGGCGTTGCAGGGACCGACTTCGGGACGACTTCTGAAGAGTCTCGTGGAAGATGCCGATATCGCGAATCTGAAATACTTTCGCGTGACGAAAGGCACGATCGCGGGTGTGCCGGTTGAGATTTCGCGAACCGGTTACACGGGTGATCTCGGATACGAGATCTGGATCTCGTCTGACAAGGCAATTCGAGTGTGGGATGCGCTGATGAAAGCGGGCGGGCCGTTTGATATTCATCCCGCCGGAATGCTGGCGCTCGACGTTGCTCGTGTCGAAGCTGGATTGCTGCTGATCGATATCGACTTCAACAGCAGTAAGAAAGCATTGGTTGACGAACAGCGATACACGCCGTTCGAGATGGGGCTTGGGCGGTTGGTGAATCTCGATAAGAACCGGTTTGTGGGCCAGGCGGCGTTGATGGAAGAACAGAAGCGCGGGCCCGCGCGAGAGATCGTTGGGTTGGAGATCGACTGGCCGCAAGTTGAGAGTATTTACGAGGCAGTTGGGTTGCCGCCGGCTGTGTCGCCGATGGCATCGCGAGTTGCAGTGCCGGTGTTCAAGGAAGGGATTCAGGTCGGGAAAGCAACGACGACGACGTGGTCGCCGACGTTGAAGAAGATGATCGCGCTGGCGACGGTGAAGCGAGAGTACACGCGCCCCGGATCGCGGTTGCAATTCGAGATCACGGTCGAGGCCGTCAGGCATCACGTACGCGCAACGGTTGTGAAAACGCCGTTCTGCAACCCGAAACGGAAAACAGCAACGCCGATTTTGTAGGGTCTGCCTCTGCGTACCTCTGCGTACCTCTGCGTTCCTCTGCGGTGAAGAGAACGTTAACCGCAGAGGCGCAGAGGAACGCAAAGGCAACGCAGAGACAGATGAAGCCGTTACTGACAGAGATCATCGATCGCTACGACCCGAGCGCTCCTCTCGATCATGCTGCGACGATTCCCTCAGCCTGGTACACGAATAGAGAGTTCTACGATCTCGAGTTAAAGACGACCTTCTCGCGTTCGTGGCAGCTCGCGGCGCGTTTGGACCAGGTCAGTCAACCGGGTGAGTACGTGACGAGCGACATCGCCGGTGAACCGATCGTCATCGTACGTGGCAATGACGGCATCCTGCGCGGATTTTTCAACGTCTGCCGTCACCACGCCGCCGCGGTAATGACCGGGCCTACGGGCAAGGCCGCACAACTTCGCTGCCCCTACCACGGTTGGACGTATTCACTCGAAGGCGAGCTCAAGGGCACGCCGGATTTCACCGGCGTTTGCAATTTCGATCGCGCGAGTAACGGGCTGGTACCGCTCGAGCTCACCCAGTGGGAAAACTGGGTATTCGTCAAACTCGATCAAACTGACCGCGGCTCGATCGCAGATTTCCTCGGCGACGAGCTGGTCAACGAGATCAGCCGTCTTCAGCTACACGATCTGCACTGGTTCGAGCGCCGTCACTACAGCTTCGACTGCAACTGGAAAGTCTTTGTCGACAACTACCTCGACGGTGGTTATCACGTTCCTTACCTGCACAAAGGTCTTGACAGTGTGCTTGACTACAGCAACTACATGATCGAAAACGGCAAGAACCATTGTTTGCAGTGGAGCCCGATCGTGACTGATGGCGCCGAGGCGCAAACGGGCGCGGTGAGAAAGGGCGATCGCGCGCTGTATTACTGGATTTATCCAAACTTCATGATCAATTGGTACGACGGCGTGATGGATACGAACCTCGTCGTGCCGCGCGGCGTCGATCAAACCGAAGTCATTTTCGATTTTTACTTTCCTGACGTCGTTACCGAGGAAGCTCGTCAAAAGAACCTCGCGAGTGTTGCAGTGGGCCAACGTATCCAGGATGAGGACGTCGCGATCTGCAAATCAGTGCAGCGCGGTTTGAATTCACGCGCTTACACCACCGGCCGGCTCTCAGTCAGACGCGAAGCCGGCGAACATCTCTTTCACCGTTTGCTGCACGCGGATGTCAGCCACGGCTAACGAAAGCCCTCGCGGTCATTTGCTGCGCGTGCTCGGAGTCGCGTTTGGCCTCGCCGTGATCATCGGCAACACGATTGGCGCAGGAATCTTCAAGGTCCCGGGCAGCATCGCCGCGCTGTTGCCCAGCACAGTTCCATTTCTTCTCGTGTGGATCGCAGGCGGCGTCTACGCATTCCTCGGCGCGATTTCACTCGCAGAACTCGGCACAATGCTACCGCGCTCGGGCGGTCAATACGTGTTCTCGCGCTATGCGCTTGGTGAATACGCGGGATTCATTGTCGGGTGGAGCGATTGGATCTCGACGTGCGGCACAACGGCCGCTGTCGCACTTGTCATCGGAACATTTTCCGGCGCGCTCGTGCCCGCGCTGGATGGAAAAGCACCTGCGATTGCGGCGGGCGTCGCGATTTTTTTCGCGCTGCTCCAGTGGCACGGCGTAACGTGGGGCAGCAACACTCAAAACATCACGAGCCTGCTGAAAGCTCTCGCTTTCTTCCTGTTGATCGTCGCTGCTTTCATTCTCGGCGGCGGTGGTGCGCTCACCAATCATGAACCGCCGGCAGCTTCCATCGTCACAGCTTCAGCCGTAATCCTTTCACTCCAGTCTGCGATTTACACGTACGACGGTTGGAGCGGCGTAATCTATTTCTCCGAAGAGGTAAAGAACCCGGGACACGACATTCCGCGCGCGCTGTTTGTCGGCGTGCTGACGATCGCCGCGATTTATCTGCTCGTAAATGTTGCGCTGCTTTACGTGTTACCGATGTCGCAAATCGCGGGGAAAGAGTTTGCGGCAGGTGAAGCGGCAAACGTGATCTTCGGCCGGTACGGCGACACGATCTTTCGCTCGCTCGTCGTCGTCTCGATGCTGAGCGGAATCAACGCTTACCACCTGATGGCGAGTCGCGTGCTGTTTGCGATGAGCCGCGATGGTCTATTCACGTCGAAGGCCGCGGCGGTGAATGAAGGCGGCACGCCGACGGTCGCGCTTTTCCTGAGCGCGCTGGTGGCGGTGCTGTTCATTGTCTTAGGACAGAGATTTGAACGAGTGATCACGGTGCTCGCGTTTTTCTTCGTCGCGAACTACGTGCTGTCGTTCGTTTCACTTTTTGTTTTGCGGCGGCGCGAGCCTGACAAACCGCGACCGTACAGAGCGTGGGGTTATCCAGTGACACCGGCGCTGGCGTTGATTGGTTCGGTGCTATTTCTTGCCGGCGCGATCTGGGTTGATCGAGAGAACAGTCTCTATGCGCTGGGGTTGTTGGCGGTGAGTTATCCGGTGTTCCGCATGATGAAGCTGTTCAAATAACACGACAACCCTCGTTATCCACTTCAAGCGTCCTCACATTCGATTCGATCTTATGCCCACGAAAGCAGCCGGCGATGCGCGCGCCAATTTCATCGTCGTTGCCGTCGACTAAGGCGACGATACTTGGACCAGCGCCGCTCAAAGCGATTCCTAACAGTCCTTCCATTCGCGGTAATGCGAGCGCTTCGGATAATCCGGGCACGAGTGATTCGCGTTGTGGCTGGTGCAGTCGATCGTGCATGGCTTCCCAAAGCACGTCGTATTGTTGTTGAGCGATTGCCGACGCAAAAAGCGCCGTTCGTTGAAGGTTGTGGACGGCGTCGACGCGACTGACCATTCGCGGAAGTGCGGCGCGCGCGACGTGCGTTGGGAGTTGTGAATGAGGCGAGACAACGACGACGCGAATGTGAGCGGGCCAGTCGAATTTTGCAGAGATGACGCTGCCGTCCGTGCACATGCAGCTCGCAAGAAAACCTCCGTACAGCGATGCGGCAACGTTATCAGGGTGCCCTTCAAATTCGGTGGCGTAGTTTTGAATGGTCTGATTTGGAATATCTTTTCCCGCGATCAATCCACCCAGTTTGATTCCGGCAACGATGGCTGCTGCGCTGCTGCCCAAGCCGCTGGCGAGTGGGATTTCGTTGTGAACTTCGAGCTCGACCGGCGGCAGCGAGATTCCTTCACGTCGCGCCGCGAACGACATGGCGCGATAAATCAGGTTTACGGCGTTGCGCGGTAGGGCTTCGTTCTCCTGCGCGCCTGTTGTCGTCACGCGACACGCCTCAGCCGCATCAGGCACTGCTGTCGCGCGAACAGTCAGATACAACTCTAACGCAAGGCCGAAGCAGTCGAAGCCCGGACCAAGATTCGAAGTTGATGCTGGAACGCGAACTTCAGTCATTCATCCAGCAAATCGTGTAAATCCTGTCCTTGAATGGGTTTATTAGTAAAACGACCACGGATTTGCTCGCCATCTGGACCAACCAATGTGTTGCCGTGATAACCCATCACGTAGTCCGTGTCTTTCAACAAGTGCCCTGTCAAAACACCGACCACTGTCTCGTCCGCTTTGATAACACCGTCGGCGACGAGCTTCCGCATTCCCGCTACCGTCGTCGCCGACGCAGGCTCGCAACCGATTCCATCGCGCCCGATCATCGCTTTTGCGTCGGCAATCTCCTGCTCGGTTACGGTTATAACGCTCCCGCCCGTCTCATGCACTGCCCGCAACGCCTTGCGCCACGAAACAGGCGCACCGATCTTGATCGCCGAAGCCAACGTCTTCGGGTCCTGCTCGTTGATGAGTGTTGACTCGTCGTCGTGTTCTGAATACAAACGAGCAAAGGGCGCAGCGCCCACTGCTTGCACAACCGTGATCTTCGGTTGTCGATCGATCAAGCCTCTTTGCAGCAGCTCGCGAAAACCTTTTCCAAACGCCGAACTGTTCCCGAGGTTTCCGCCAGGCACCACGAGATGATCCGGAACACGCCACTCGAGCTGTTCGGCAAGCTCGAACGCCACCGTCTTTTGCCCTTCAATGCGAAACGGATTGATCGAGTTGACCAGGTAAACAGAACTGTCTTCCGAAAGCTCGCGAATGAACGACATGCAAGAGTCGAAGTTGCCGTCGATCTCGAGCACCTTCGCGCCGTAATCCAGCGCCTGGGCCAACTTCGCATGACTCACCTGCCCGCTCGGAACGATGATCGCGCACACGAGATTTGCGCGCGCCGCATAAGCCGCCAAGCTTGCCGCGGTGTTTCCCGTGCTGGCACACGCGACGAGACGTGCGCCGAGTTTGCGGGCCTGCGTGACGGCGACGGTCATTCCGGTGTCTTTGAATGATCCCGTGGGATTGTTGCCCTGGTGTTTGAGTTTTAGCTGGCGAAGGCCGCAGTAATCGGCTGAGCGAGGTGCGTCGTAGAGCGGCGTGTTGCCTTCGGCCAGCGTGACGATTGGATCGTCATTATCGAAAGGCAGGAATTCTCGAAAACGCCAGACGCCGCTGCGGTCGCGCGAATCAAGCGAAGTCCGTCGCGATCGCCACAAGTCGCGCAGTGTTGCGGGATCCAATGCGTTGGTGCGCTCGATGTCGAGCAATCCGCCGCAGCGCGGACACACGTAGAGGCGCTCATCGATTTTGTATTCGGTGCGACAGTCAGGCGTGATGCAACGCTGGAGAAACAAGCGGAGCGATTATAGTTTAAGCCGCAGATTTTCGCAGACGAACCCGGATTTGATCCGCGTTCATCTGCGAAAATCTGCGGCCTAAATTAGAAGCTGAACCGGAGCGACGCATCAATCCGGCGATTGTAGGCGGGATTTCCGGTCCCAAAACCACCAAAACCGCTCGTCGAAGTCGACTGCCCAAAGAACGACGAACCAAGATTGCCCACCGGATTCGCAAAATTCGGATGATTCAGCAGGTTCTGAAAATTAAGCGAGAACGTCAGGTTGTAACGACCATTCCCACCACCGCCGCCGGGGAAACCACCGCCACCGCCTGGCCCACCAAAACCACCTCGCGGTCCACCGCCACCTGGTCCACCGCCACCTGGTCCACCGCCACCCGGCGTACGTCCACCAGCCATTCCGCCACCGACCATTGTCCGCTGTTGTCCGTCATTGCGTTGACCATCCTGACGATTCTGCTGGTTTGCATTCGCGCCGCCTTCCGAACCAAACGACCACGTCTTGCTAACACGAACGTTGAAGTTGACGGAGCCTGGTCCATGTCCGAAGTTGCGCGGAATCATGACGTCGTTCGGCCCTAGATTGATTTTGAAGTTACCGAACGCCGTACACCTGATGTTCGCATCAGTACAATTCGCGCCTGCCGGGGCCAGTGCGGGACGCTCGTTGTTAATCGTGTCGTTGTTGAGATCTCGGCCCAGCGTGATATTGAACGGCCGGCCGGATTGCAGGATGACGAACGGGTTCACGCTAATTCCCCACGGCGCGCGCAAATTTGCGGTCAGCCAAAAACGATGCCTGATGTCACCTGAAGCACGCCCGTACTCCGTGATGAAGTTATAAGGATCTGCCGCAAAAGTTCCGGAACCGTCCGTATCGCTGTTCGCTTTACCCAAAACGTAATAAGCGTTGAGCGTGCCGGCGCGGCCGAGACGGCTGCTCATATTCACGATGAATTGATTCTGGTTGTAGCGCCCGCTCGACTCATACTGAAAGATGTTGCAACGAGTGGACGGATTGATGTCGGGTGGTATGAAGTCGGCGCAGTCGAGCGGTCTGACACCGGTGCCGGCAATTCCGGGAATGAACGTGCCCGGCAACGGCGCGTTAAGCTGCCGTGTGCGCAACACGTGCAATGTACGAATGTTGATGTAACTGGCCGCGACCGTGAGATTGTGCGGCAACTGGCGCTCGACACTGAACACCGCTTGCAGCGTGTAAGGCGCCTGTAGACCTTCGTCAAGTCGATAGACAGTTCCCGGAGCCGCAAACTCGATTAACTGGTCCGTCGTTGGTATCAGCGGGAAGAAATCAGGGTTGATAACCGTGAACTGTTGTTGATTGACTCCATTCAACTTGATCGCTTGCAGCGTCAGGCTTTCGCCGACGCGCTCATAAAACACACCATAGCCGCCGCGAAACACCGTCTTCCCCTGCTGCCTTCCCGGCGACCACGCAAAACCCAAACGCGGAGCAAAGTTGAAATTGCTGTCGATGTTTTTCTGGTTCTCGTAGCGCAGGCCGAGACTCAACGTGAAGTTCTGGCGCACTTTCCAATCATCCTGAAAGAAGCCACCGAAATCCCACTGGCTAACCTCTGTCTCCGGATTGCCCGCAGCCAGGCGAAACTGACTCGCACCGCCGCCGAGGAGTCGTATCTCTGCCGGACTCAGTCCCTCTTCGAGGCCAACGATCGTGGTTTGATACCGTACGATACTCAGTATCGCTCCGCCGAAGAACGAATACGTGCCACCAAAGTTTTGCGGCGAAAACTGATTTGTGTGTATCCCGCGAACACGCGCGCCGGTCTTGAACGAATGCGGGCCCATCGCAAACGAAGTGTTGTTGGTCAGCTCCCATTCTTTTTCGACGGTGTGCGTTTGCCCGGCCTGCGATCCGCCACCGGTGAATGCTTCCTGCACGTCAATCGTCGGAGTCGAATTGTCTGCGTCAAGCGAGATGTCGTTATGGTCAAACTGAAAGCGTGTTTCGTTGACGATCGTCTTATTTATGACGGCTGTTTCCGTAAGCTGAATGCCGTGCTCGGTAGTAGTCGTGTTGTACGCGCGCGACGGCAGCGAAAACTGGCCCACACCGGTTATGCGCTTGTTCGTCATGAAGTTGTACCGCGCCACCAAAGTGTTGTTCGGATTGAACGAATAGTCGATGCGGGGGCTGAACGACGTGCGGCGGCTCGGGATCGGAGCCGTTTCTATGAAATCGACGATGTTGTTGTCGTCGTCGAGCACTTTCGCGACGATGAGCGTTTCGTCGTCGGTGTCGCGCTTATCGAAGTCGACAAAGAAGGACGCTTTTTTCTTGAGTAATGGGCCACCGTAATTTCCGCCGTACTGCCGTGTTTGGAGTGGGGGACGGCTCGTCGCAAACGGGTTCCGCGAATTCAACGCGTCGTCGTTGAAGTTGAATGAGACCTGGCCGCGATAACGATCGGTGCCGGGGCGCGTGAGAATCTCGACGCGTCCGAAGCCGAGTCGATCGTATTCGGCGGAAAATGGATTCGAGTTGATACGGATCTCGCGAATCGAGGCGCGCGGCGGTAAGCGGCCGCCGGTAAAACCGTCAACAAAGATCTGACCGCCGTTTGGACCAGCGGATGGACCAGCTAACGCTTGCAGCGCTGCGGCGAGATCGTCCGGGTCGTCCGGCAGTGCGTCGATGTCTTCGCCTTTCAAAACAACTGCACCGGCGTTGTTCTCGGGTTCAGTGCTCAACTCGCGATTGTCGGTTGCGATCGTGACTTTCTGTTCTTCGATAGCGACTTTCAGAGTGATATCAAACTGTTGTGCCTTGCCTGCGCTGATTTCGACGTCGGCAGTTTCGTTGATTGCGAAGCCTGCGTTCACCGCGCGAACGGTGTATTTGCCGGGAGCGAGTCCGTTGATCGTGTAGGAGCCGGCGTCGTTGGTGACGACTGTCTTTTCCACGCCCTTCGCATCGATGGCCGTCACGCTCGCGCCGATAATCGCACCGCCCAGCTCGTCAAGCACCTGCCCCCGCAAAGACCCGGGGCGCTGCTGCGCCACCAGGAGTCCCGGGAGACTCGCGCACAGGGCGATTGCCAACACGATTTTCTTCATTCCGAAGCTCCTTCGAAGGGCTCTCGTTTGTGTTGTTTGTGTACACAAAAACACAGAGGAAGCGGATTGTAGCCAAAATCGTCGTAAAGAGTCTGTCAATGGAGTGTAAAGTTTTGTCAGTTCTGTAAAGTTTGCGATTGACACTTCTTTACGCACGAAAATGGCCGATTCCTGTAGGATCGCGGCGACTTGCCTTAGGTCGTCCATATGTCTTTCAATCTGGCCAAGCAACCCATGGAACGCGTTCTTGTAATCGACGACGACGTCGGTCTTTGCGAGCTGGTCGGAGAATACCTGGAGCCCGAAGGCTACACTGTCGAAGCAATTCACAACGGCGAACGGGGCATCGACCGCGCTCTCTCCGACGAACACGATCTCGTCGTGCTCGACGTGATGTTGCCGGGCACAAACGGCTTCGACGTGCTGCGACGAATCCGCGCCAGGTCGCGCATTCCCGTTCTGATGCTGACCGCTCGCGGTGACGACGTCGATCGCATCGTCGGACTCGAGATCGGCGCAGACGATTACCTCCCCAAGCCATTCAATCCTCGTGAGCTGGTAGCTCGGATTCGTGCCGTATTGCGGCGCGCCCAGCCCGTTGAGTCAACTACTTCAGCGCGGGAAACCATTCGCGTTGGCGACATCGAAATGGACAGTAACACCCGCAACGTCCGCCGCTCGGGAGAAGTAGTTGAACTCACCGGTGTCGAATACGACCTGCTCGAGATCCTGCTGCGCAGTGCCGGTCAGATAGTTAAAAGAGAAGACCTGGTGAAGGAAGTTTTAGGACGCGAGCTCTCGCCGTTCGATCGCAGCATCGACATGCACGTCAGCAACCTGCGCAAGAAGTTGGGCCACCAGTTGAACGGTCTCGAACGAATCAAGACCATTCGCGGCGTTGGCTACATCTACGGCGCGACGAAGAAAGATCAGAATGAAGAATCCATTTAGCAGTCTCTATCTGAAAATCTTCATTTGGTTCTGGATCGCGATGATCATCATCAACGTCGCGCTGTTCGCGTGGTTTGCTCTCATTCGTCCGACGCCGACCGGCAGATCGTGGCGCGATCTCACTCAGGTTGGTCCAAACGCGCAGAAGGCAGGCGAGATCTACGAACAGTCGGGTGCAACGGCACTGGCGCAAGCACTTCATGCAACAGAAAAATCCACAGGCGTCAGCGCGACTTTCTTCGACGCGAGTGGAAACGAACTCTCTGGACGCACGGTCCATCCCGGAGCCGAGGAGCTGATCGCGCGCGCCGCTCAAAGCCGGGAGATAGAATTCAACTTCCAGGGGCGCGACACGCTAGTAGCGCGGCCCATCGTTACCCCGCGAGGCCAGCGCTACACATATGTTGCTTACATTCCGCGGCCGCCTTTTCAACCGATCTGGTGGGGCCTCGGTCTGCGCCTGCTGGTGAGTCTTGTTATCGGCGGCTTCTTCTGTTTTTGGCTGGCGCGCTATCTCACGACGCCGCTCTTGAAACTTCGCTCGACGACGAACGAGCTCGCCGAGGGAAACTTCGGTGCTCGCGTTGCGACTAAGCTCACGAAACGACGCGACGAGGTGGGCCAGCTCGGCCGCGATTTCAACGTGATGGCTGAGCGTTTGGAATCGATGGTGAAAGCTCAGCAACGTCTGCTCGGCGATATTTCACACGAACTGCGATCGCCGCTCGCGCGTCTCGGCGTCGCGCTTGGTTTGGCGAGACAGCGTTCAGGTGCGGAAGCGAATGGCGCGTTGGACCGGATCGAGCGCGAGTCAGACAATCTCAACGAGATGATCAGCCAGTTGCTGACATTGACGCGACTCGAAAGCGGTACCGACAGCCGAAAGAGGTCGGAAGTCGATCTTGCAGCGCTGGTGCGTGAAGTTGCCGACGACGCGAATTACGAGGCTCGCAGTCAAAACCGAGCGGTGCAGGTGGTATCGAGCGATCACTGTTCGATCAATGGTGTCGAGGAGTTGCTGCGGAGCGCGGTTGAGAATGTCGTGCGCAATGCAGTTCGTTACACGCCTGAGGGAACGGCGGTGGAAGTCGCGCTGCGGAAGCAGAATGGCAATGGCGACAATTACGCCGTGATTAGCGTGAGGGATCGTGGCACTGGTGTTCCGGATGAGGCGCTCGAGAAGATCTTTCGGCCGTTTTATCGCACAGAGGACGCGCGCGATCGACAGAGCGGCGGCGGCACCGGGCTCGGTCTCGCGATCACTGAACGCGCAGTGCGCATGCACGGCGGTTCGGTCGAAGCGGCGAATGCCGTGGGAGGTGGTTTGTCAGTTGAGATGAGATTTCATTTGACAGGATTGCAGGATTTATCAGGATTGACATGATTAATCCTGTTTCAATCTCGTAAATCCTGTCCAAGTCTTCTTCTCCGTCTTCTCGCCAGTTCCATTTCTACAAATCTCACCATCAGGATCCAGATCAATGCCGCTACGAAGCCGGCGATGACGTCGGTGGTGTGGTGTACGCCAAGATAGATTCGCGACAAGCCGATCAGCAGAAACATCGTGGTGCAGAGTATCCACACTGCGAGTCGAATACGTCTGTTCTTAATCCTTGCCGTTAGGAGTGCGGCGAGAGCGCCGAAGAAACAGGCGCTGCCGAGCGAGTGTCCGCTCGGGAAGCTGTAAGTCTCGGGAGCAGTCAGGTCGAAAAACGGAGTGGGACGTGCGCGTTTGAAAGTCATCTTGAGTGTGACATTCAGTAGTGCGGCGCCGATCATCGTAGCGGTGAAAAGTTTTGCTTCACGACCCCATTTCCGCACCGCAAACCACGCTACGACAATGATCGTGCCGATCGTAAGCACGATCGTAGAACCTACAAACGAAAGGAAACGCATTATCGCGGTTAGAACAGGCGAAGCAAGCTGATGGACCGCGGCTCGCGTGACTTCGTCGAAATGTCGCGAGTCACCTTCAAGCACTTCATCCGTCAGCCAGCCGAAAAATATCAGCGCGCCAATCGCGGCCGCGAGGCCGAGCAGGAGCGAGAGACTGAGGAACTGGTACCAGCGCTTTTGGTTTGTGGGAGTCGTGGACATTCTGGTCCTTAGTAGCATAAGGTAATGCTACAAAAAAGCACATAATTCATTTGTGCGTTTGTGGCTCAGATCCGTGGCCCAATTCCCCAGACGAAAATTTTTGAAAACCATCGGCAGCGCCGCGGTTGCGAGCGCGTTTTCGGACGTCGTTTTGAGCGCGCAATCGGACCGAACCTCCGTTGCTGTTTTCTGGGAGCCGGGATTTCCTGCGCTCCAGGATTGCGGTGTCACGAAAGAAACGCTTCAACAATCGCTATCGCATTTTGCGATCACCTTTCTCACCGAGCGCGAGCTAATCGAACAACTAAATGCGACGCGCGTCGATCTTCTTATCACGCCGTATGGCTCTGCGTTTCCGAAACGCGCGTGGAACGCAATGCTCAAGTATCTGCGTACAGGCGGGAATTGGCTGAATGTTGGTGGAGTGCCGTTGTCACGCCCGGTGGTGCGCGCGGGTGCTCAATGGCGTGCTGAACCACACCAGGCGACGTTTCACAAACTACTCGGCATCACGCACTCGTTTCCCGTAAGAGGCGACGCAATCTCGAGCTACGAAGGCCCTCCGGACCTAAAGAACAGGTTAAAGGCGGCGGAGATTTACGAGTTGTACGTACGTTTGAGTTCGTCAAACAACGAACCTGATGAAGCGGGCAGCGATGGACCACACGAGGGCATTGTAGAGGCGTTGCTAAAGGACCGTGTTGCCGCGCCGATAATTCAGATCGATCGTTTGCGCGGTGAATTTACAGGCGGACGTTGGATACTTGCGAACTTCTCCGGCACGTTGGGTGTTCAAGCGCTCCGGTTACTCGCGGAGATAGCGTCGCAGGGTGCGAGTCGGTTTGAGGTGAAACCCAGTTTCGCCTGTTACCGTCAGGATGAAACTCCCTCGTTCTCAGTCGGACTGATGCGTCCGAAAGGTGATTTACTTAAGCGGGCCGGCGGCGACAACAGTATTGAGGTGCGCAACGAGGCTGGTGCGCTCGTTCACAGTTTCAAGCTGCCTTTCAATGCCGGTGACGCGGATCCGATGTCCCTGCACATGCCCGGTACTGTGAGACTTGCGCCGGGTTTCTACACGGTCTCCGCATCAACGACTTTCGACTCTCATCCGCTCGCTCACTCCAATGGCTTCTGGGTCTGTGACCAGGCATTAAAGGTGCGAGGCAAGCCGCTGACTGTGGACAAACATTTCTTCTATCGCGACGGCAAAGTCTTCCCTGTCACCGGCACGACTTACATGGCTTCGGACGTGCACCGGCGCTTTCTCCTCGACCCGAATCCATTCGTCTGGGACAAAGACTTCCGTCAAATGAAGGAAGCCGGCGTCAACATGATCCGCACAGGAATCTGGACCGGTTGGAAGAAGTACATGACGCCTGACGGCAAGATGAACGAGGTGACGCTGCGCGCGTTCGATGCGTTTCTTCTCACTGCACACAGGTACGACATTCCTGTGATCTTCACCTTCTTTGCGTTCCTGCCTGAGACCTGGGGCGGTGAAAATGCTTATCTCGATCCGCGACCGATCAAAGCGCAGCAGCAGTTCGTTTCGGCCTTCGCTGCACGCACGACACATATCGACGACGTCATCTGGGATTTCATCAACGAGCCTTCTTTCGGATCGTACAAGTACATCTGGAGTTGCCGGCCCAACTACGACCAACACGAACGCGCCGCGTGGAAACAATGGCTCAGAGATCGTTATCCCGCTGCCACCGACGAGGAACACGTAAGCCGCCTGCAACATCTCTGGCGCACGACAAGCGACGACGTGCTCGATCTTCCAAAGATGCAGGATTTCGAAAGTGTGAATCTCATCGACGACCGGCGGCCTCTCAAGACGCTCGACTATCGCCTCTTCGCGCAGGACATGTTTATTCGTTGGGTTCGTCAAATGATCCCGGCCATCAGAAGCAACGGCAATCCGAAGCAACTGGTCACTGTGGGCCAGGATGAAAACGGACTCGGTGACAGTCCCAACATGCAGTTCTTCGCGCGCGAGATCGATTTCACGTCGATGCACAACTGGTGGAACAACGACGATCTTGTTTGGGACAGTGTTTTAGCGAAGACGCCTTCGAAGATGAACCTCATGGAAGAGACAGGCGTCATGTTCTACGAGCGACCCGACGGTGGTGCGCCGTGGCGTAGCGAAGAGGAAGTGAGCCGCTTGCTCGAGCGCAAGATGGCGCTCTCGTTCGCGGCGGACGGCGCGGGGTTTATCGAGTGGGTTTGGAATACAAATCCTTACATGAATTCGACGAACGAAGTCGGTATTGGATTTCATCGCGTCGATGGAACTGCGAAACCCGAGCTCGAGCCGTTTCTCCGGATCGCGAAGTTTATGACTGAGCACGGTCACCGGCTGAAGGAGCGGATCTCAGAACGTGTGGCGATGGTCATTCCTCATTCACAGATGTTTTCGCCGCGCAGCTTCGCGCTTGAGGCTACACGCAAGTGCGTGCGCGCGATGTACTACCATTGCGGTGTGCCGATGCAGGCGGTCAGTGAGTACACGCTCGCGGAGTACGTTGGAAAAGCGAAGTTGATCGTGGTTCCGTCACCGCGTGTGCTGACTGAAAAGTGTTGGGAGACTCTGCTTGCCGAGATTCGGCGAGGCGCGACAGTAGCGATCTCCGGAGCAATCGACGAAGACGACCACTGGCTTCCTGTCGAGCGCTCGAATCTGTTTGGCGCGCATGCTCGGACTGTGCCAATCGCGGAATCTGAAACGATAACGATTGGGGCGCGAGAGTATGTCGTGCGGTATGACGGTGAAAAAATGCAGCGGATCGAGAAGGCGGTTCTTGCAGGAGCGCCTCCACGTGCGATTGTGCAACCGTATGGTTTGGGCCGAGTTGTGTGGAGTCCGCTGCCGCTTGAAGTGGGCGACTCGATGGCTGCGATTGCAGCGTTCTACCGGCAGGCACTTTCGTTGGCCCGCGTCGCGCCGGTGTTCACCGCAACGCCACGCACACCCGCCGTACTCGTGCTTCCATCCATCTTCCGCGACGTCGTGCTTTACACGTTCATCTCCGAAATCGATCGCGATGTTCGGATGACGGTCACGCACCTGGAGACGAAGGAGAGGTTCAATGTTGTCGTGCCCGCTGGACGAACCAAGATGGTTTTGATCGATCGGAAGAATGGGCCACAAAAAGGCACAAAATACGAAAAAGAGAAAAACCGATTTTGAGATCAAGCCTTTTTCTTGTTTGCCTTTTTGTGCCTTTTTGTGGCTAAAACTGGCTTTTTGCTCGACTTCTTCGCCGGTTTCTTCTTAACGAGGCCGGCAACTGACGCAAGCTGATCGTGCGTCCTGACTCTCTCCCACAACCGGTGACGACTGAACTCCTCGATCTTATCGGTCGGCGCTGATCCAATCGTCTCCGCGAGGTTGCTGATTTGGTTTAGCACCGGCGCATTCGCTCCCGTGCTCTTCAAGTGATCGTGCAACTCGTCCAACTCTTTAACAGCCTGCTTCGGGCGTTCCAGTTGGACCAGGCAATCCACACGCTGACTGACAAGCTGCCGGTAACTCAGGTTCAATGCCTTCTCGTCTGCTTTCTGAAAAACATCCACCGCGGCTTCAGTCAGCTTCAGCGCCCCTTTCGGATCGGCCTTGTACGCCTGAGTCAACTTGAGCCTTTCCTCGCCTTTGCGTGCGCGCGCGCCGTCAGCTTCTTCGAGCTGGAAGAATGGCTGCGTCAGACCGTTCGCGACTGTCATCGCGAGCTTTGCTCCGAGCAAATTGTTCTTGTACTTCGCACTCATCTCGCGCAGGAGATCGAATCCTTTCTCGAGGTGTGATGAGCGCGAGCCTTCGAGGTAGAGATTCATCCCGACCTCGTACGAGAAATAATCCTGCGCGGTCTTATCGAGCTCGCGCGTCAGCGGTGTGCCAACACGCAAGCGATGAACGTTCGAAGGTATCAACAGATCGCCTGCGCCCTGGTACAACGCACGCACGTGATATTCACCCGGGTCGTCGAAGTAAAAACCATAACGGCCATAACTGATCAGCACTTCTTCACTGTAACGATCCGGGCCGGCTTCCTGACCAGGCGCCAGAGGCATTAACTGTTTGGGATTGGTGTAAGCGAGCTTACACATCACCGGAGCGTATTCGAGGATCCGGCCATCAGGACGTCGGATGTAAATCACCACGCCGCCGTATTCCGGATTCAGACGCGAGTCGAGCGTGAGCGGCATGTCAGTAAACAAATTCCGCAACCGCAACTCGATCGCCACCGGTTCCATAAACTCGAAATATTCTTTCGAACGAACGAGCAGCTCGATCGGTTGTTCACCTTCGACGCTCGCCATCGCTCCCGGCGGCGCGATCAGGTGTTCGGCTCCCGGAGGCGCTTCGAGATGACCACCAGACGCCCACGGATCTCCGCCCATGATCACGGCCGAACGATCGCCGTGTCTGAGATGGATCAACTCTTCGTCGTCAAATCGAAACAGGAAGCTGGACCAGAAGCTATCCGCGCCGTTGAGGTTGTCGTATCGCCAGTCGTAATTCATCCACGACAATGCATCGGGCCGGTTCTTGTCCCATGAATGAAGAAAGTTGAACGCATGTCCGGCTTCGTGAACCCACGTGTAAAGAAACTGCCGCATCGCGGCTGCCTGAGCGTCCGTCGCAGGCGTACCCGCGACCAGCGAATCGAACCACTCATGTTTGCGAAACACTGCAAATCCCTGCCGCTCAGGCGCTTTTCCCACACCACCAAAAGTCGTGGCCGCGTCAAACATGATGCCGCCGACTGCCGACTCCTCATAACTGCCCGCGAGGATGCCCCACATCTCCCACTTGGGCCATGGACCAGCAATCTGGCTGAAATAAGTCTCCATGGCGTTGTGCAACTCAGCGTCGGACCACGTTCCGAATGCGACGTTGCTGTCGTCGATGACTGTCCGTTCGGGACGGATGTTCACTGCCACTCCGGCCTCGCGATACGACTCTTCGATGTTGAGCGTACGCTGCGGAACACCAGCAGGCTTGATCGGATGACCTGTAGTGCTGCATAGCGGCAACACCGGCTCGACGTTCACTGACTTGCACACGTCGATTTCGAGATTCAACGTTCGGAACGCATCTGACTTCTTCGTGCAGTTGTAAACCTGCGCCTGTCCGCCGGGTCGAGTGAAGGTAACGATGCAGGACGAGGTGACGCCGGGCTGCGGCACGTTCATGGTGATCTTCAGCGTGTTGGAAGGATGAGTTCCCTTCCAGAACGTTACCTTGCCTGTGATCGTGACTTTGCCATTGGCAGTCTTCACGATTGGGTTATTGACGATCCACGACTCCCTGTACACGCGCGTTATCTTGGGAGGACTACCGGGCACAGTGATTTTGTTGAGCTGGTAGAAATCGCCGCTCACGCGCTTCATGATCGGTGAGTTTGGATAACGCTTATCGACGTCGATACGAAGATCGAGAAGACCCAAACCACTCGTGGGCGACGTCATCTCGCCTTCATACTGTCCACTGATACTCGTTGGCGCGGTTGCAGCAGTCGTTGTTTGACGAGCCATGTAAACACCTCACGTGAGAATCGATTGTTGTGTGGTTTTGTGCTTCTTTGGGGCTATGCGTAGCCGAATCGTTTTTTGGATGTGATGCTCTTGAGCTCTCCGTTGTGAATCGATATTCCGAGGTTAGGAGTATCTGAAGACTCAACAGAAAATGTCTTCGCAAGGTTTTTGGTTGGAACCCTGACTTCAATGTCGAGAGCGCCGTCGGGCACGTCCATTTCGGCGGAGGCAGCTAAACCAAGCATTCGCTTTGTTGTCACTGCCTCCCATTCTCGGACTTTCGCGCCGTTGACGTAGATCTCGACCACGTCATTGTTAAATCCTTCCTGAAGATCGAAGCGCATGCTGGGCATGGCGTGATCATACAACACGAAGTCTCTCTGCGTAACTCTGCGTTCCTCTGCGCCTCTGCGGTTAATTCGTTGCTAAACCCTGTTCACCGCAGAGGCGCAGAGGAACGCAGAGTTACGCAGAGCCGACGCGAAATCACTGCTCGATCAGCACGATTTCACCGACGACGGGCCGAGCGTTGGCTGCGACCTCTCCGGCCGGCGCGATCGTCAGTTCCGGTGTTGCGGTCAGACGACCCTCAGACACCAGGCGTTTCGCTAAATCCGTGATGTCGAAACTGAAAAACTTCTGACGCGGATCGGAAGCGGCAGCGCGGTGGCCACCGTGTGCGACCGCGTCGAAAAAGTGAATGCTGCCGATCCTGTGTGCTTCAGCCGCCTCACCGCTCGTACCCGAAGGTAGTTCGAGAAAGACATCAAACTCGGTTCCGGGTTGAGCTTGTGCAGTCAGTCGTCGAATGACAACGAAGAGCCTGCGGTTAGCACTGAGATTTCTGACTCGCGCAACGAGATCGTCCAAACCGGCGGCAGCGGTCGGCGCGGCGGTCAAACGTGCCTTGACTGGGTTGCTGCCTAATTCGACCGCAGCTCCGACTTGTGCGCGTGTTCGCGGTGGACCAGTGGCGGCAGAACCCGGCGGACACGATGGAACAGGCAACAACGCTTCGTATCGATACCGCAGCGGCATGATGTTTCGAAAGTCTTTCACTTTGCCAACGACGCGCACGCCGTTCTCATCGGCGAATACGAACGTCTTGTTGAGCCATGAAGCGGTGTTGGGATTGTTTCGACCCGGGGCCGCATTCCAACTTGCCCAGAAGCGATCGATGTTGCAGTGATGCAACCAGAAGATCGGATCGTTTGCAGCCCACGGGACGGAGCCCATTCCCTGGCCATTTCCAACGCGCACGTGGACCGTACCGTGGAAATTGGCGTCGAGGTTTAAGTTGAATCCCTGCACTGCGCCAACGCTTGAATACGAGCACTGCGCCAGCGAATTGCGGTTCAGCAATGCCGGAGTAGCAATCGGATCACCGGCGTTAACAACTGCTCTCCGGTTAGGCCGGAACAAGGGATTTGACGCGTTCGCGGGATTAATGAACCGGTTCGGCAAACGTGGGCCCGATGGCGATGACGTGTCGGTGGGGTCCCAGTATGGAAGTGCAAAACTCGGATTGTTGCTGACTTTCTGAATGATTCGTTCGAAGAAGAAAAGATACATGCGATGCCACGGCAGGAAGAAGTCTTCGATGTCGCCGCCGTGATGCGCCTGGCAAGTTTCCCACGCCTGTTGCGCGAGTGTTCGTCGCGGGCTCGGCGTCGGATAAATACGCGTGATCTCGCTGGCTTTGGACCGATCGTCCCGAACGCCGTGGATATACCATTGAAACAGCCAGCCACGTGGGTCTGCTTCCGGAGTGCTCATCATCGTTTGCACGGCATTGGCGTAGATGTTGAGCATACTTTGCCCCGTCGCGGACATGACGTTCGGGCGGACGCGCGGTGGTTGAGCCAAACAATTCTTTTCAAACCAAACAGCAAACGGAACAGCGGACATTCCTGCTATGAAGGATCGACGGGAGACAGTAGGCATAGCTCCTCCTTTGTGAGTTAGTGCGCGGATACTACCACACTGTCAATGTCATTTTTCCGCGCAAACGTTAGGCGCAGGTTTTGTGTTCTTTGTGTACTTACTGTTCGACCAATTCGATTTGGCCGATCGTGGGGACGACGCCCTCGACTGGTGGGGCGGTAGGAACGATAGTGACGACGAGATCGGAGAGTCGCTTCTCCGCGACGAGCTTTTTCAACACTGCCGTCACGTCGAAACTGAAGAAAGCATCAGAACTGCTTTTGCGCGCGAAGTTGTAGAAGTTGATCGTGCCGGCCGGAGTGTCAGCCGCAGTCGGAGTCTTACCTTCCTCGATGTTGATGTAAACGTTGTACAACTCCTCGGGCTGTTTCGTTGTGTTGAGGTTTTTGAAAACGAGGTAAAGACTCTTCCCGGACGGAACCTTTGCGATTCGACTTGCAAGCGATTGATTATTGCGCCGCTCGTCTGCCACCAGTTCTATCGATACGCGCACGCCTTCAGGCTTGAGAGCAGCCGCCGCCGAACTCTTCGCGATCACCGTGGGGTTCGTGGATTTAGCGGATGACACCGGAACACTTACCAAAGCAAGCAGCACGAGAGCAATTATGTAAACGCGCCTGGCAGTCATGATCGTTATCAATACTCCGACCGACTATGAGATGCAAGGGCAGCGCGAAAGTGGCCTGCCGTGGTACAAATTACCACGCCCAGCGGTATCAAATTTTCGATTCCGAGGATTTCAGATGATAAAGCCCCTACTATCACTGCTTGTTTCGTGCCTTTTTGTCGCCCAAATCTCCGCGCAAGCGCCGCCAAACGGCGGTGGTGAGGATTACAACACCATTTTCAAGACCCTCAAATGGAGATCTATCGGGCCGTTTCGTGGTGGACGCTCCGTGGCGGGCACCGGTGTCGTCGGTGATCCGAAAACCTATTACATGGGGACGACTGGCGGTGGGCTGTGGAAGACCGACGACATGGGCATCACCTGGCGAAATATCTCCGACGGTTATTTTAAGACGGGCTCGGTCGGCGCGATCGCCGTCGCCGAGAGCGATCCGAATGTTGTTTACGTTGGCATGGGCGAACACGCTGTGCGAGGTGTGATGACGCACCACGGCGACGGCGTCTACAAGTCAACCGACGCAGGCAAGACGTGGAAGAAGATCGGGCTCGAATCGAGCCAGCACATTTCGCGCATCGTCGTCGATCCGAAAAACCCGAACATAGTGATCGTCGCAGCGCAGGGCGCGCTGTACAGCAAATCGAAAGAACGAGGCCTGTTCAAGTCGATCGACGGCGGCGCCACGTGGAAGAACGTCTTGTATGTTGACGACAAAACCGGCGCGTCCGAACTGTCAATGGACATGACCAATCCGCGGATACTTTACGCGGCGATGTGGGAACACGGGCGGCTTCCATGGAAGGTGATCAGCGGTGGTCCGGGCAGCGGTTTGTACAAGTCGACGGATAGCGGCGACACGTGGGAAAAACTGAAAGACGGTTTACCGGAAGAGATGGGCAAGATGGCGATCGCCGTGAGTCGCTCGAATCCGGAGAAAGTGTATGCGCTAATCGAAAGCGATTCCGACAAAGAAGCTGGCGGGCTCTTTGTTTCGAACAATGCGGGCAAGAAGTGGAGCCGCATCACCAACGATCACCGGTTGGTCCAGCGCGCGTGGTACTACATCGAGCTCTTCATCGATCCGAAAGACGAAAACACGATTTACGTGTTGAGCGCGTCTGCAATGCGTTCAAACGATGCGGGCAAAACTTGGGAAACGTTGTCAGGCACGCATGGAGATTTTCACGATCTCTGGATCAATCCCGACAATCCCAGCAATTTCATAATCTCCAATGACGGCGGCAGCGCGATCACTTTCAACGGCGGAAAATCCTGGAGTGTGCAAAGTAACATGCCGACCGCGCAGTTTTACCGCATCAACGTCGACAACCAGTTTCCATATCGCATTTACGGCGGGCAGCAGGACAACACGTCCGTGTCGATTGCGAGTCGTGAGTTAGGAGGTGGCGGGATTACGACGGCGAGTTGGACGTCTTCTGCCGGTGGCGAGAGTGCTTTCGTCGCATTCGATCCGGATAATCCGAAGTTTACATTGGGCGGTAGTTACATGGGGACGATCGAGGTGCTCGACGTAAATGCGAAGGCCGGCACGAACATCATGGCCGCGCCCATTCAGTACCTCGCCATGGACGCGAAAGACATGAAGTATCGTTTCAACTGGAACGCGCCGATTATCTGGAGCAAACACGAGCCGAATACCTACTATCACGGCGCGCAGTACGTGTTGAAAACGAGTGATATGGGTAAGTCGTGGAAAGAGATCTCGCCCGACCTGACACGCAACGAGAAGGAGAAACAGGGTAAGGGTGGTGGTCCATACACGAATGAAGCGGTCGGCGCGGAGAATTACGGGACGCTGAGTTACATCATCGAATCGCCTCACGAGAAGGGCGTGATTTGGACCGGTAGCGACGACGGCGTTGTTTCTCTGACGCGTGATGGTGGCGCAACCTGGAAGAATGTGACGCCGAAGGGTTTGGCGGAATGTTTGATCAATGCGATTGAAGTGTCGCCGCACGACAAAGCCACCGCGTACATCGCGACCACGCGTTACAAGTTCAACGATCACACGCCGGGTTTGTACAAGACGACTGACTACGGCGCCACATGGACCAAAATCACAAATGGTCTGCCTGCGAATGCTTTCACGCGCGTCGTGCGTGAAGACGACGTGAGACGAGATCTTCTGTTCGCAGGCACTGAGCTCGGGCTGTTCATCTCGTGGAATGGCGGTCGCGAATGGTCGCCGTTTCAGTTGAACCTGCCGATCACGCCGCTGACTGATCTGCGCGTACACAAAGGCAACCTGATCGCGGCGACTTCGGGCAGGTCGTATTGGATCCTGGACGATTTGGATGTTCTTCGTCAGTACAAAGGTAACAGCACGTCTTTTGCGATCTACCGGCCCACCGGTGCTTACCTCGTGAATGGCTCGAGCGAGCTGGATCGCACGGAGGAAGAGTTCACGGGCGCGAATCCGTACCGAGGCGTGAATCCCGCGACGGGAGTCGTCCTTTATTATCAACTGCCTGAGTTGAAGAAGAACGACGAGATCACGATGGAGATCAAAGACGCCGCGGGAGTGGTCGTGCGGAGTTTTTCGTCGAAAGCTGACGAGAAGTTCGTGCGTTCGGATAGTGGACCAAGACCGGATCCGGTGTTGTCGAAAGGTAAAGGGCTGAACAGGTTTGTTTGGGACCTGCGTTACTTGACGATGGTCGGAGTGCCCGACGTGCGTATCGAGGGCGGCTGGGCCGGGCACAAAGCAATTCCTGGGAAATACGCGGTTACGTTGAAGATGGGCGGGCAGACTGTTGCGACTGACGCGGAGATCCTTGCGAATCCGCTCTATCCCGTAAATGCTGCTGATTACAGTGAATACCACCGGACGATGCACGGCATGGAAACCGAGTTGACGACGATGCACCGGATGGTGAACAGCCTCTTCGAGAAGCAAAAGCAGTTGGAGTCGCTGCTGGGTTCGTTACCGGCGAATCAGAAGTACGGCGCGATCAAGACTGAAGGCGAAGCGTTGTTGAAGAAGATGAAGGCGTGGGATGAGGACATGGTCCAGCGCAAGTCGAAGGCTTACGACGACGTCGAGAACTTCCCAAACAAGTTCACGGCAAATTACCTCTTCATGATCAACCACGCGGAAAGTGACATCCCCCGCGTGAATCAACCTACGCTGGATCGACTGCGCGAGCTCAACGCCCGGTGGGCCACGTTAAAAGCTCGAGGCACCGAACTCCTCGAGCGCGACGTTCCGGCGTACAACAAGCGCCTGTGGGACGCGGGACTCGGCGCGATCTGGAAGGACTAGTTAGATTCATCCACAGATTACACCGATTACACCGATCACAGGAGAAATCGGTGTAATCGGTGTAATCTGTGGATAGTTTTACTCCGTCCGCAGCGCAATGATCGGATCGACGCGCGTGGCACGGCGTGCTGGAATGAGGCACGCCAGTAGCGCCACGGCGAGCAGCACGATCGATACACCGGCGAACGTGAGCGGATCGTTGTGCGATACGCCGTAAAGCAAACTCACCATCACGCGCGACAGTAAGAACGCGCCAACCAATCCAATCGCGACTCCGATCAGCGTCATCGTCATTCCCTGTCGCACCACCAATTGCAGAACGTCCGCGCGTTTGGCTCCGAGCGCCATGCGGATTCCGATCTCGTGTGTTCGCCAACTGACCGAATAACTCATCACGCCGTACAGCCCAACCGCCGCAAGCACGAGCGCGACGCCCGCGAATATTCCGAGCAGCAACATGTTGAACCTGCGTGGCGCGACTGACGTCCCCAATAACTCCTCGAGCGTTTGCGTGCGCCAGATAATCTGGTTCGGATCGAACGCCTTCACTTCCGCGCGCACGGCCTGCGCGATTTGCGACGCGTCTCGAGCTTCGGTTTGAATCACCAGATTCAATCGCCGCTCGGGATTCTGAATGTGCGAGACGTACATCTCCGGCTCGACGTCGACGTCGAGTCCGTTACGCCGAACATCGCCGACGACGCCTACTATCTCGCGCGGCTTCTCGTCCTTGCCGTCAAAGACGATGCGCCTTCCGATCGGGTCTTCATTCGGAAAGTAACGCTTTACAAAAGCATTGCTGACCACGATTACCTGAGGTGAATTCGCACTGTCTTGATCCGTAAAAACACGTCCCTGCATGAGCGGGATATTCATTGTTCGAAAGTAGTCAGAGCCCGTCACCGTGTAATCAGAAGTCGCTTCCTCACCGGGTTTGTATGGTGCACGGCCTTCGACCTGAAAACTTAACTCGACGTCAAAATCGGTCAACGGAACATTGCTGGTCACCGACACATCACGGACACCAGGCAGTGTTTTCATTCGCCCGATGAGCTGTTGAAACGCCGCCGACCTTTGCTCCGGTGTTTTGTAAGTCGTTCTGCTGAGCGGAATATCCATCGCGAGCACGCCTTTCGGATCGAATCCGGCATCAGTTTTCAACAAACGCCAGAAACTGTGCATTAAAAGGCCCGCGCCGACGAGCAGCATCAACGAGAATGCGACTTCAGACACGATCAACGCGCTGCGCATCCAGTTGCGACCGGCAAGTGAGAATACACGACCGCTTTCTTTCAGCGTATTGCCTGGATCGGGTTTGGAAGCGTGCAGGGCCGGAACAAGTCCAAACAGAATGCCCGTCAACGTTGCGACAGCAAACGTGAAGAACAGCACGTAGCGATCGAGGCTCACGGAGTGAAGCCGAGGCACGTCTGCTGGTCCATAGGCCACGAGCAGATCCATTCCCCAACTCGCGAGCAACAAACCAACAGCAGCGCCGGCCAACGACAGCAAAACGCTTTCCGTGAGAAGTTGCGAGGCAATGCGACGGCGACTCGCGCCGAGCGCCATGCGAATAGCAACCTCTTTCTGTCGCGCAGCCGCGCGTGCGAGCAGGAGATTAGCGACGTTTGCACACGCGATCAGCAGCACCAGCCCCACCGCGCCAAGCATGATCAGGAGCGCACTGCGATAGTCGCGCGTGGTGTCGTCGTGCAACGACACTGCGTTAAATATCACGTTCGTGTTTGATTGCGGCGAATGCTGTTCGATCTGCCTCGAAAGCAGATCGAGATCTGCCTTTGCCTGCGCGACTGTTGCACCCGGCTTGAGACGCCCGATCACTGGCAGGAACCTGTTCGCACGTTCTTCGCGCGCTTCCCTGGTGAGCCACTGCGCCGGAAACATCGGCTCCCAAAAATCCTGCGGATCGTCATCGATGGGATACTGGAATCCGGCAGGCATGATGCCGATCACTGTAGTTTTTCCGCCGAGGTTTATCTCGCGACCGATAATATTGGGATCACCTCCAAAGCGCCGTTGCCAGAGACCATAGCTCAGAAGGATCACGTCAGCAGCGCCAGGTTTGTCTTCGTCGCGCGTGAAGACGCGTCCGAGCACTGGCTTCACACCGAGGAGTGGGAAGTAATCCGCGGTGACGGCTGCGCCGAGGATGCGCTCGGGGTCGCCAGTACCGTCAGTAATAATCGTTCCGGATTGTTGAAACACCGCCACGTGTGCAAGCGTCGACGATGATTTCTGCACGTCGAGGAAGTCTGGAATTGAGAAGGCGCCGCGGCCGTCAAGAGCCTGGTTGCGCTGCTCGGATGCGATCCTCACGAGTTGTTCCGGATGTTCGTAAGAAAGTGGTTGCAGCAGCACCGTGTTGACGACGGAAAAGATCGCGGTATTTGCGCCGATGCCTAATCCGATAGCGATGATTGCGACAGCCGTGAGGCTTGGCCGCTTCAATAACATTCGAACTGAATAGACGAGATTCTTCCAAAGGACATCCATGACTCAATACCTCGACTACGAATTTTCGATTGATGCGTACAGTTGTGCGTGCATGTAGGAAGTCAAGGCCTGTGCCATTTCTGTTTATGCGTCTTTTGTACCTTTTTGCGGCCCTTTCCATTTCACAAATGAGACTGCACAATCCCATTTTCGATAATTGTCCGGGTTTACAAAAGGTGATAACGTTTGCGCGCTCGGCCTCAATTCAACCGGTATCTATAGCTTACCGATCTCGCATTGCCAGGATTTATGCGCAGTCGATTTTCATTGTCGTATAGCGCTTTTATGTGCGGTTTGTGGCTGACGATCGCGGGATGGTCCACCTGTGCGGCGTTTGCTGCTTCTGGTTCACGAGCTACACCATCGCCATCGCCAACTCCGGCTCCGTCGCCGCCCGTCATCGAATTTCTAGCTGTGTCCGATCGTGAATTGGTGAATCGTAATGAGCAGGTGGAAGTCTCTATCCTCCTCTCAAGCAAGTCTGACAAGGCGGTGCAGCTTCTGGATGTTTCGGTGGCCGGAAAAAACCCCTCCGCGCAGGACGCACCTTTCACAGGAAATCTCGCGATTAACTCCGAACTCAAACCCTTCACGAGTGACTCACGCAATTTGACGATCACCGCAACGCAACACGCGCCGTTTACACAAAACAAGTTGCTGTTGATGCTGCGATACTCCTGGGACGCGGGCACTCAACCAGTGACTTCGATGCAGAGCGCAACCATCACTCTAACTGTGCAACGACCGTTTGAAGATGAAGCAAAAGGTTTTCCCGGCGGAACGGCAGCGTTCTTATACTTCCTGCTGCCAATAATCCCTGCTCTCTTGAGTTATCAGCTTGTCGAGCGATATCGCAAAGGCGAGGGCTGGCGCATCCCGACGTTTAGTTCAGACCAAATCGTGCCCGCCTTCTTTCTGGCAGTTGTTTTGAGTTTTGTAATCGTTGCCGTAGGCAAGAGCAAGGGTGGCATTGATTATTCGAATGCGAAGGTATTTGCTTCCGTGCTTGGGATCTCGCTAGGAGTCGGTGCTTTCATCCCCTTCGTCAAACTGTTAATTGATATTTACAAAAATCGAACGTGGGGCTTCAAGGGAAATGAGGGCGGCGCAGAGTACCTACGAAAAGTACTCTTGTCGCCCTGGACTACGCCTAAATTCGAATGGGTCACCGGAAAGATCGGACGGGTCACGTGGCAGGGATTACTGCTCGAGCAACCGAGCGGAGCGAAGGTCTTAGGAGCTACTGTGCAAATCTTTCCCGGCGAGGGTATGGACGACGAGAGTTGGAACAGAGTCAAAGAAGAACTTTTCGACGGTGAAGTAGTCCGAGATCGGCAACGACTCGTCGACATGGTCAAAGCAAGACAACTGTCGGTGGGTGTGTATCAGCCGATTGAACGAGGAAGTGAAGCCTTGCCCGAGTTTGTGGCGGTTGGGCAGGTCAAAGGCTTTCAACAGTCAGACATTGAAGTTAGAAATCTGTTTAGGCCTTTGACCTAAGAAGTGGAGACGTGTGACTCGACACGCCTCCGCTGTCCTCCGTCGAGGAAAGCAGTTGCCGCAACCTTACGCCTGACTTTATGGAGACGTCAAGCATGAGTACATTGACGGAGACAATGGTTGACGTGGCTGATTGCCGCACGACGCTCTACTACCTTTCGAAGAACCCTCCTGCTCAAGCGCCGTTGTCGCTGGGAACCAGAGACGGCTATGAAGAGTTACACGAGACCGTTCGAGGTGACGGAACAACAGGATACGTCGATCTCACCGGGACAGCCGGCACGATCATCAACAGGGTCTTTCACGCCTATCGAAAGAAAAGCAAATACTGGACGCGATTTACGGGCGACGATGGGTTTCCCATTTTCAACGTGAAACCCTGGGACCGAATTCTTCCTCTAGAAGTATCGCTCCTGTCGCGAGTGGAGTTTGTCAACGACGGCACCTTCAAGTTCAAAGTGAGCCCGGTTCCGACAGTTTTGATCTATCCGTTCGGTTGGTCCACGTGGTTGAGCTTGCGCCTGACTTCGGCACACACGATCTCTGACCTGTCGCGGTTTGTGCAGTACGTTTTTAACGGGAAAGCGTTCAAGGTTAATGGTGGACAAGCGCTTACACTACGAGAATATTTCACGACTGTCGGCGCCGGTATTCGAGCCGACGCCTTTGGCGGCGACAAGAACGCAAACATCAGCAGTTCGCAGCAGTTTGTCCTGGTAACCACCGTCATCGCCAAGCATGGAGGCACTCGCGTTCTCAAGTTACTTACACCCGAAGAGCAACTCGAGATGCTGCGAATCGTTAAGCCGGAAGGACCACCACCGAAGAAGGATTTCAACTCTTATGTGTACCCCGCGTCAGCTAAGGATCCGCTTCAGTTCGTGATCATGAACGATCTCAGCAGGTTCATCTGGCTGGAGAACCTTCTCCAGTCAGTTGGGCAAAACCGCGTGTGGCTGGGATGTCATCACGACAACACCACGCGCGCGTTGATTCATGCGCTGCAACTTCACCGGCTGATCAGCGTGAGCGGTGGTAATAAACAAGACCTGCCCGCGCCATTACTCGAATTGCTTGAGACGAGTAAGCAACAGCTTTCTTCACCGGGATACAAAAACCTGAGCTTACGCGTCTTTCTTGAAAGCCCAGAGGTGAAGGCCTCGATTGAAAAAGTCAACAACCTAAAGTGAGTCTGGTTACTTCCACTCACCCTGAATCGTAAACGCGGCCCAGTAGCGCGGGTTTTGCCAGCGCTTGTCCTGGTACATCGAGACTTGAGCGTTCCTCAGCGCCGCCGGTGCACTCATTCCCTTCGAGAACAAGCCTTCGTAGAAGCGACTCATGAACACGGCCGTTCCGCGATCGTCGGCCTGCCAAAGACTGGCGACGACGCGCGCGGCGCCTCCGTACATGAACGCTCGCGTGAGTCCGATGAGACCTTCGCCTTTGATGTCTCTTCCCAAAGCGGTTTGACACGCTGAGAGCACGACGAGATCCGCTTTGAGGTTCATGTTATAGACGTCGTACAACCGCAGGAACCCGTTTTGCGGCTTTCCTTTCTGATCGACGAGCGACAACACGATGCCTGAAAGCTCGGCGTGACGGCTGTTGATGATTCCGTGTGTCGCGAAGTGCACGATCCGGTAGTCCTGCAAGTCGCTGCTGGTTGCGGTGTCGCGGGTTGCCGCGAAGTCGAGCGCTGCGAGGCTCTGGTTTCGCGGTGCGAACTTCAATATTTGTTTTGCTTCTTCACGACTAAAACGGAGTCGTGGAAAATTCATGAGCCCGGATTCGTTCGCAGACCTCGTCACTTCGAGACCCACATCGGGCACGGCAAGCGTGTTGGCCTCGGGAGTCTTCGCAAAGAAGCGAGCGTCGTTCGATTCAAAAACAGGATCGGCGAAAACCGCAATGCCCTTTGGCGCAGGTACTCGTTCCTTCGTTTCCTGTCGCAAAACTCCAAGCACAGACGCTGACGGAAGCGTGACGATCTCATGTTTGACCATCAACGGAGATCCACCTTCCTCCAGCGCCGCGAAGGGTACGTACTGCAACACACCTTCGGCAACTATCAACAGTCGCTTGTTCCTGAGTTCGGCAGCGGCTGGTCCAAGCAACATGCGGCTCAACGCAGCAATCGCCTGCGGATAATTGTCGCTACGGTTAGGCGTTGTCAACAGATCGTAAACAGGTCGCGCAGCAGCTTCTATTTCCGCTCGCTTCGGCAACTCAAAGCTCTTCAAAGATCCCGGCCCCACAGCCCACAGAAAACTCTTCTCCTCACCCAAATTGTATTCAAGCAGTATTGTGTTTTCGTCGAGCAGTTGCGATTGGATCTCTTTCAACGTTAACGGAACTGGTTGAGTCAGCGCGGCATACCGCGGACTCGTTTGACGAATCTTCGTTTGTATTTCCTCATACTCGTTTGCGAGTGCGTCCAATTCACGACTGACACGCTTAGCGTCTTCTTCACTGTATTTCCCGCTGAGCAAGCGCATCTGCTGTTCGGCTTTAACAGAGATCGCCTGACGAATATTTCGTTGACGCTCGGCGAGTGTCGCGTCAACGTCTTTCCGAATTTGAGCATTCGATTCATTCAACAGTTCGAGCAATGAACGGGCACGCGCGTTCTCGCTTGCTTGCAACGCCAGGACATCAAAGCCCGCAGACGGATTCTGCGTGTGCAGTGACATGAGGACGTTGATATAGAGCTCGTGATGTTTTCGCGCGGACGCGAAAAACGCTGTACGCAAATTCTGGCTCTTGAGATTGAGTCGAAGCGACTCAACGGATGCGAGCGCGTTCTCGGCCAGATTCTTCGCTTCGTTCGGCCTTCCACGATCGCGCTCGACTTTGGCAATCCCTGCGAGAGCCTCCGCCTCGCCGAGTGGATCGCCGAGACGGCGCGATACCTGGAGAGCTTCATTAAAAGTCTTGATCGCGTTCTGATGCTCACCGGAATTGCTGTACAGAGAACCGAGGTCCCGAAGGGCCATGCTGAGTTGCCGGGGGAATGACCGTAGTTTTTCTATTGCCTGGTTGTAATAGTCCAGTGCCTTCGGCTTGTCATTAAGACGCGCGTACGCTCTTCCGATCTGCCGTAATGTGACTGCGGCGCCCTCTTCGTTATGGACCGCTTGCCGCATCGGAAGCGCTCGCAGGTTGAGATCGAGCGCTTTCTGGTAGTCGCCGACTTCCATGTAGTTTGCGGCAATGTTACTGATCACGTTTGCCATGCGGAACTTATCGTCTTCAGCCGTGAACATCTCCAACGACAGGTTGTAGAATTCGATCGCCTTTTCGTAATCACCTATAGTGCCGTAAACCCAGGCGATGTTATTGAGCTGGATTGCCTGACCCGATCGATACTGAAGTGATTTGTTCAACGCTTCCGCCTGGCGATAGAAATCCAGTGACCGCTGAAAATCACCTGTATTGCCATACAAGTTACCCAGGTTGTTGAGAGCGATCGCCTCGCCCATTGGAGCGTTAAATTCACGTCTGATAGAAAGCGCCTGATTGCAGTAATCAATCGCTTGTTTGTAGTTTCCCAGGCGGTCGTTCAGCGGGCACAGATTGTTGAGTATCATGCCGACCTGGTTACGGTCACCTAATTCGTTCGCCATTGTGAGGGCTTTATTGTTGAAGGCGAGGGCGGTCTGATAATCGCCTATGTATTGATAAGCCAGTGCGATGTCGCTGATTACGTCAAGCTCTCCTGAGCGATTGCCTATGGACGTGTGCAGGGCGAGCGCACGTTCAAAGTATGCCAGCGCTTTCTTCTTGTCTCCGTAGTAGTTATGTACTTCGCCGGCAGCAGTCAATGCGCCGGCGTGCACTTTTACAGCATTTTTACGTTCCTCTTCATTGCCCTCAGTACCTGCTGTTTCCGCGAGCGCAACCGCCTTTTCTGCAAACTCAAAGGCCTTCTGATTCTCGCCGAGATAGAGATAGTCGTTGGCGATCAAATAAGTGACGTTGACTTCCCAATTCCGAGAGCCGGCTAAACGCCAGAGGGGGATCGCTTGCTGATGTATCGCAAGGGCCTTACGCACTGAATCAGCCTTCTCTTGCTTTTCAAGTGAAATAGCGGTTTGAACCAGTTTCCAGGCGGTGACGTAGGTTTTATCCTTTTCGGTGGCCGCGCGAATTTCCTTGATCTTGATTTCATAACTTCCTGCGGGCGCTTTTGTTGACGACGCTCGGATCTCGAGGCGGTAAGAGTTCCCTGATGCTTCTGCGAACAGCATCGACTCCTCGTTGCCAACCCGGGATGAGTCTGCCTGGACCAGCTTTTGGCCTTTGAGATCGTAGGCCCATATCGCGAGGTCGATCCCGCGCTGGTCCACCACGACTTCAGCGTACTGATTAGGGAGCAGATCGATTCGATAAGAATGGACCTCCTCGCCTGCGATTTGCCGGTCAACCGGCTTACCGGCTTCGAGGTTGGTTAGAGTTTCTGTGGCGAACGTAGCGGTTGGAAAGGCAAACAGAAGAAGTAAAACGCCTCGCAGGAACATAAAAGCCTCCGATATACGCGTTTGTGAGAACCATGTGGTGCTGCGGGAAATGGAAGGCACCACGCCTGACGTGTAACGCGCAAACGAAGCGTGATTTGGGTCAGTGTAATGTCGGCGTTTGAATTAGGTCATGTTTTGTATTTGAATTGCCCCAACAGCGTACCCTCCGCCAGAGGATCTAAAGCGGCTCCATCAACGTGGGGCGAACAGCGATATGCGTCAATTTGCAGGGCTGACTACGCGCCTTTTGGTAAATCTTGGATTGATAGCGGAACTCCGAAGTCGAACTAAGAACCGGATAACACCGAAAGGCAAAAGAAGCTCAAACTTTACTCAATGGATTATTTCGGAGTTTGTGCAAGAGCTGGAACGATCAGGCGACGACACATCGGAAAAGGAGTGAAAAGCATCGCTTCGGCTGATAAAACAAAGCACAAAGAAGGTGTGCGGTAAGCCTAAAATGTTGAAATCATTGGTGGAGCCGAGGGGGATCGAACCCCTGACCTCATGACTGCCAGTCATGCGCTCTCCCAGCTGAGCTACGGCCCCAATGCGTGAGATTGAGTCGACGTAAATCGTTGACACAGAATAGCCAGCGACCATAACTGAGTCAAGTTAGCTGATTTACTGCACACGCTTACTTTGATGTTTTGTGTGCCATGACTGAGCCAACCGTAAAAATCAGGCAGAATTTCAGCCGTAGAGCAGACGTTCCAACTTCTCGGATGTCTTTAAAGCCATCGTCAAAGGCTTCCCTTTCAACTTGAATTGATGTAGTAATTCTCTAGCCACTGCGAACTGAGTTAGATAAAGTGAAGTATTTCGCGCGTCATGAAAACTGCGGCTGATCAAGCTATAGGCACGCGGACGTTTCGCTTGATTCAGGAATCGGAGGCGCGCGTTAAAACGAAGTAATGCCATCAGGCACTTCGTCACTGGACGCGGTTTGCACTGAGAGAATTGCACCCTATTGGATCGCGTTGGCCTTGTACCACTCACTAGATGACCCATTGCAACTAAACTACTCCACTAATGATCAAACGCGCGAAGATCAGTAACTACAAGTCTTTGAAGTCGGCTGAGGTGGCTTTTCCAGATCTCACGGTAATCATTGGACCAAATGCAGCAGGAAAAAGTAACCTTCTTGACGCTTTGAACCTCACGGCGCGCCTAGTAACTTCGAAAAACATAAAAGAGGCATTCGAAGGTCATCGAGGTCTGCCGCTTGAAAGCATCTATTACGACAAAGGTTCTTTTCCGGAGTTATTGTCAAAAGAATCCCATCGGATGGAGTTCGAGATCGACGTTTATCTAAGTGACATTGCAGTACGCGAAACTGAACAACGCATCCGCGATTTACGCAAGGGGATCGATGACAAGCACGAGAATGCGTCCGAGCGGTCGCGCATCACTGAACGGTTCCTTCGTTATAGAGTCGCGCTTGAGATTCACTCAAAGTCCGGTGTAATGCGGGTTATGGACGAAAGCCTTTCGGCTTTACGACGGGATGGAGAAGAAAAGGCTAGGAAACCATTCTTGGAAAAAATGGGTCATCGTCTTAGCTTGCGGATGGAAGGACAAGCTCATCCCACCATGCACGAGATTGGACTGGACTACACACTGGCATCAACTTCACTTTATCCACCTCACTATCCTCATTTGTCTGCTTTCCGGGAAGAGATGTCTCGCTGCCGGTTTTATTACTTCGAGCCACGCGAATTGATGCGAGAGGCGAATTCAATAGCAGACGTTAGCGAGTTGGGCCCGCGAGGTGAGGAGCTCGCAGCCTTTTACCATACCTTGTCACTGAAGCGCCCCAAGCAATTGGATGCACTGAAATTAACCGCAAAACAACTTCTTCCAAGGCTGACCAATCTCGATGTTGAAAGTACCGATAAGGCTGAGCTCTTTTTGAGGGTATGGGAGAATGGTGCCTCGTATTCCAATCGACTCATCTCCGAAGGAACCCTTCGGGTACTTGGGCTTCTGGCAGTCCTTTCCCCAACAAGCGGATCCACCACGATAGGCTATGAGGAGCCTGAGAATGGAGTTCATCCACGACGATTGGCACAAATGGCGGAGTTATTAAAAAATGCTGCAAGTAGCTCGAGACAAATTATCGTTAATACGCATTCACCCATCCTACCCACGTATTTCAAGAACGATAACCTGCTTGTCTGTAAACGCTCTGACTCGTCGACTCAATTTCTCCCGTTTAAATCAATCGGGCCACTCTATAAGGATGGTGAGATTGCTGAATATCTTGAGGAACAAATCGTTCGAGGAGATTATGGCGGCTGATGCCTAAGCTATCCGTCGCTTTCTTTTTGGAGGATGTCGGCCACGAAGCCATTATTCCTCCGTTGTTCAAACGAGTTGGAGCTGAAGAAGGAATTCCGCCGGAACAACTAGATTGCCGAGTACTTCACTCTCGCGGAGGTGGCTCTCTTTCTGCCTACGAAAACTTTTTGAAGGATGCGTCTAAGAGTCGACACACTGATGCTGACTTACTAATTGTCGGATCTGACGGGAATTGCAATGGATTTGCGACTCGGCGGGACCAAATCATAAACAAAGCAGAGGGATCTATGTTCGCAGAAGTAATCGCTGCGGTTCCGGATCCTCATGTGGAGCGGTGGTACTTGTTAGATCTCCCTGCACTGGAAAACGCTGCGGGTGTGAAACTCTCCGTGCAACACGTACCGGAAAAATGTGAAAAGGACTTTTACAAAAAACTGCTGCGACAAGCTTTTGAAGGAACGGAAATTGCTCCTCCGTTGGGAGGTATTGAATACGGTGAACGAGTCGCACTCGAAATGAATCTCTACAATGCAAGCAAGCAAGATCATGGCCTCGGAGATTTTGTGGGTTGCTTAAGGGCGTGGCTACGTAGACAGGTCATTTCGTACAAGAAATAATTGAAGACTCTCACTTCCGTGCGAGGTTCATTCGACTGACCCACCACACGTTGCGTTAACAACGACAGCCAGGTGACAATTAAGCGTACCATCGTTCCGCTATTCGGTTGAATCGAAAAGAAAAGTCATCCCAGCGCGCTGTGTCTATCTCTTTAACAATGGCTATGAGCCCGGAAAGATGATTCATGAATCCGAATGCTGAATCGAAGCCTTCGTGACTTGCTGTTTCCTCAATCCCATACTTCTGGGCTGCGTGAAGATGGCGATCAAGTCGAATCGCATTTGCTGGACTAGGGTGCCGATAATCTCGTTTACATCTAACGCGGCAGCATTGGCTATTCGTCTGAAACGGTCACGCATATCAGGAGTCCTTATAATCTGGTAGATTCTTCCCTCCACTGTGGTTTCCGAATAACCAGCATCGAGTGCCGCGCGCCTCACGTCCTTACCTGCCAGAACACCTCTTACGAGTTTATCGCGTTGTTCTGAGTTGAGTTTGCCAAGTTTTTGTTGGCTTACAGCCTTCAAGGAATGCCGTGAGCAGGGAACGCGGTTCTTGCAGGGACGGCCCGTCCGTGTTTTCCGACTGTCACACAGTTTTACTTGGACGGCTAACATAGCCGGATTCCAACTTGCTATCTCAATATTCGCTAGATCAAACAGCCGTATCAGACAGTCGTCGGTCTCGCAGTTGTGGCCAAATTGTGGCCGGAGAAAAACCGATACGGTCCGTTACGTTGGGCCAACCATCTGTAACAGAACGGTAAATGCCCCAAAATCCTCGCTGGCTGCAACCTCTTTAATTGTTATTGATCAGCAAAACGGTAGGCTGAGGACTGCCAGTCATGCGCTCTCCCAGCTGAGCTACGGCCCCAAGTAGGTTTGTGCAGACTAGCCTAGCGTTTCGGATTCAGTCAAGCAGCGCACTACGAAAAACGGAGCTCCGTCTCCACGTAGAGCTCGGCGTTCTTTGCCGCCGTTTCCGTTGTGATGTAATCGCTCAGATTTGAAAGTTCCTTTACTAAAGTAGTTCGCGGAACTTCTGTGTGACTCTGACGATGACCGTGTTTGCCCTTCATTGTCGAAATCACCGTTCGCAGCCGATTCCTGGCTTTCATCTCCGGGTTTTTGTGGCTGAACATATTCCACAGCGTTTTCGGAGTAGCGTTGCGGCTACCGTGATGTCCAACCTTGTAAAGCGTAACGTCCGATAAAAGTTTCGCCACCTCTGGTTGCCCCAGTGCATATTCCCAATTCTCGATCTGAGCGTCGCCGGGAAACAGGAGCTTCTTTCCACCAACTTCGAACAGCAGGATCACGCTCGTGTTGTTCATCTCGTCGTCCAGTACACGCACGAGTCCGAGCAGTTGTTCGGCGCGTAGTGTCCGCAGCTGTCTGATAAACCATCGATCGTGCGAGGGGAAGAAGTCCTGATAGACGTCGGCGCCAGGAAAGAGAACGGTCTGCGACTGCTCCAGGTCCTGTGCTGCCGTCGCCGATTGGATACCCCAGAAACGCTGGGCGGCGGCGCGCAACATCCAGAACTCATTGGCATCGCGCGATCTCTGCCTTTGGATCTCTGCATGCTGCTCCAGGGTTGGTGGACCAAGCACATGCACCTTCACACCAGGAAGCAGCTGCGAGAGCTTGAGCGGGTAGCCGAAATGCACGTAGTGGTTCTGTCCCATGCCGGCGAGATTCGCTACCGCAGACCGGTTGGGCAAGGTGTTGTCGTTGGCAAGAAAATCAATCTGCTCCGCAACGTCGGCGGCGAGCGGCTGCCGGAACTTTGCCGACGTGAGATGCTGTACCTCCCGCTGGGCAGACTCCGCCAACTGATTCATCGCACTAAGACTGGAAAGATACTGGGCCGGCGCGCTTGCCTGCATAGCCGGCGCGCTCGCCTGCATCCCCTGCGCACCCCTGCGCTTCAAGGGGGGCAGCTTTGGGTCCTTGAGCGCAGGGTCTTCGGTCCACGGCTGAATGACCATGTGTGGCTTCAGGCGCGCGATGATGTTTCCGCTCGCGGTTTCGTCGTCATTGGTCGTGAAACCACTGATATGGTCTTTGTGACGGTGGGTCGCGACGACTATGTCAAGCTTACCGTCGCATCGCTCAGCGATATCATTCGCGACCTTCAGCATTTGTTCACTGGGCTTGATACCTTCAGGCATTCCGGTGCTGCCGAAATCGACTAACACGTGACGCTCGCGCTGGCCCCTCTTCTCCGACTTCGAATAACCGAAGGACAACAGGAAGCAATCACCAAAGCCTACCTGATAGGCACGAATGACAAGTTTCCGGGGTTCCATGCTAAAAGGTCTCCCTTATGTGGCTACGTTTGTTGAGTGCTCGGTCCAAGTGCAATTGAGAAAAGCCGCCGTCAGACGCTGCCGCGGTATCGAAGTAGCCGCATTGCCACAAGTACTTCAGCCGAGGCGTTTGGCGGGTAGCATTGCTGAGCCGGTTGAAGACGTGATACTTCAAGCGCCCAAACTCGTCAAAAATTAGCGCGCCACCGCCGTATATGGTCACTTCCTGATCTGAAGACATCGCGCTGGGCTTGCCGACAGGCGGATCGAAATACTGCAGCTCCTGAGCCTGAAGCGTGATCATTTGAATGTACTCCGCCACGGTTTCGTGAAGCACAAATCCGTCAGGGCCAGTGCGCAAACAGGGCCTGACGGAGATCACCTTCGTGTAGGCTTGCTCGTGCAATTGCAACTCACCGCGGTTTTCCCAGATAAAGCGAAAGACTTCGTCAGGCTCTCTCAGCATCGATTCGAAGTGAGAGCGTTCGTAAGTAAGGTCAGCGTTGCACGGTTCCCAGGTTCCGTCCGAGCTGTTTATGCTGGCAGGCTCAATCCCGTAGTTGGCAAAACTACGTCGCATTATGTCGCGATAGTGATACTTGTTATCGTCCGGCACAAGTTCTTTGTCCGCGGTAAGCAGGGCGCTTAAATAGTCGGAGAACTGAAGGTCTGTCGGCGGCGTGTAGTCCAACGCTCTAATGGCCATAGTGAGTAAGCGGTCGGCCGCGTCTGCACCTTGCTCAACGACAAGGTCGCGGTCAAGCGGCGCGTCCGGTCGGCCACGTTTCATGGCTTCAATCCTCGCGCGCCATACTTGTAGAAATGCGTTCAGCATGGCAGCGACGAGGAGCTCGCCTCGCCTGTGTGGTTCCTGAAACTCGGGCAGCGTTTGCACCTGCCGCTTTGTCAATGTGGCCAGTGTGACTGACCGTCGCAACGCGTCCGCGCGATCTCCTCGCACGCCGAGCATCTCAGCGCCCATTTGATCGGCGAGGCCAAGCAGGACTGACTCCTGAAGCGCCTTGACCTCTAAATCATCAGGGTCAATCAAGAAGGGTGGAAGTTTGGTTTTTCTCGAGCCTTGCGGCAAAAGAGTGCTAACAATCGCAGGCAACGAGAAGACGGATAGCAACGCGACGACATCTGCGAAGCCTTCGTGAAAACCAGCCTGTTCCGGTGATGAAGGGTCTGTAAAGCGATTGCGTAAGCCATCGAGGATCGCGTGGGTTGTCTCGTGCGCCACGACGTCGTGTGAAAGGCAACTAAAAACAAGTTCATTGCTCAGTCCCCGGAAATATCCGAAGACAAGCGCCTGGTCTCGCTTCGAATAAAACGCGTTAGCATCGGCAAAGGCATGCGGCGCCACGTGGATCTGGTGACCGCGAAAGCCCCAACTGACTCGCCTGCCGAGGGCGAACTCAAAACGCGCCAGCGTCTTCATTACAATCGCATAGACGTTTTGCTGGTGGAACCGCGGATCGTCCAACAGGCCGGAGTTGTCCGGCAACGCGGCGTCTTCTTTGAAAGGATCCTGGTACGCGCCGTTCTGTAGCGGCGGGTAAGCGGCGGGCTGGTACAAAACACCTGACGATGTGTCGTAGTCAATGACTTTGACGCGGTAACCGCGCGGGCCGGGCGCAATTTCCTCGGCTGGGACTTCTACCTCAGTAGTCAGGATTCGCCCGTCGACTCGGACACTTGGATCCTGAGCGATAATTGTTAAGCGGCGGGTGCGTGGTCTGGCAACAGTGCTCATCACATGTTCCTAAGCAGGGTGTGTAAGGCATACCGACGTGAACGTGGGCTCAATCTATTATGACAAACCGCCGCGATCTATTTCAGCGAATTTAAAGGCCGAAGTAAGCGAACCTAGAAAAACCGGCGTACGAGGTAGAGTATCAGACTGAGCGCGATCGAGATTATGAGCATTGAAACGATGGGAACGTAGACGCGAGTATGCTCACCCTCGTAGCGAATGTCTCCAGGCAGACGTCCGAACCAATTGAGCGCGCCTGAATAGACCAGTACTCCTGCGACTACCAAGAACGCGCCACCCACAATCACTAATAATCCGACTGCCCGATTCATCGTGTCCTTAGATGACCGCACGAGCGAGACAGGAGTTTAAAGAATCTTTCACTTTTATTTAACTTAACCCCGAACGAAAATACGAAAACCAGCATAGATCATGAAATCAACAAACCATGACGGCGCTTAAGCCGAAAACGAGGGAGGAACCATGCCCAAAACCGGCGCGAAAATTCTTGACACCGTTATGAGAAAGAGGGTATACGAATGCCCACATCATAGGTGATCCATAACGCAACCGCTTGACGAGAGTCTTGCTTCCCTCATCGCCGTGGGGGGATCTCACTCCGCCATTAACATTAAAAGAGCCCGCAAGCTGGAGCAAAGTTCTCACGAAACATAACTAACCAACGATTCCTAACGCGTCCCCCCTCGCGCGACAATTCGAAACCAAAAGACCACTCGCATTGCGGTCTAACGTGACCAGGTCAGGCATGCAAGATGTCAGCGCTGAGATTTCAATTATTCGGAAAACTCCTCATTCAGAAAGACACTCGAGCTCTAATTGGCCTCGAAGCACGTAAGGAACAGGAGCTCCTGTGCTACCTGCTGGTCCACCCCGACCGGCCTCACCCTCGTGAAATGCTGGCGAATTTGTTGTGGAGCGACACCTCAACCGAAAAATCGCGCAAGTATCTAAGGCAAGCGCTTTGGCACCTGCATTCAATGCTGAAACCAGCACGAGCGGTCGACACGGAAGTGCTCTCGGCTGAACACGACTGGGTGCAACTGAACCTGAACAGCGATTGCTGGATCGACGTGACCGCTTTCGAGCGCGCCTTCGCCGCCACTCAGGGCAAGTCGCTCGATCAAAACGGCGCCCAGTTACTGAAAAACGCCGTCGAACTCTACAAAGGCGATCTGCTCGACGGCTGGTATCACGACTGGTGTCTGTTTGAGCGTGAGCGTTTACAGAATATGTACCTCACCATGCTCGACAAACTCATGACCTACTCGATAGAACACCAGGAATATGAGACCGGCTTCACCTACGGCTCAACGATTCTCCGTTACGATCGCGCGTCGGAACGAACCTACCGGCAACTAATGCTGATGAAATATTCCGCCGGAGATCGCACCGGCGCGCTGCGGCTTTACGATCGCTGTGTCGCTGCTCTTGCCGAAGAATTAGCAGTAAAACCGGAAGCACGCACGACGGCGATCTACGAAAAAATACGTACTGGCAGCATCGATAACTCTGAAACCATGGCCCAAATCCCTCACGATGCTTCATTAACTGAAGTTTTGGGACGCCTCAAGCGACTCCAGTTAGTTCTGACAGCCGTGCAGAAGAGAGTGCAACGCGATATCGCGGCCGTCGAACAGGGATTCAAGACGCTGAAATAAATCCGCTTCGACTCAAAAGCCGGAAATCACTGTTGGATACGCCTCCCTCCTCTGCGGTCCTCTGCGTATCTCTGCGTTAAGAATGTTATAACGCAGAGGACGCAGAGATACGCAGAGGACCGCAGAGAAACAAATCTGAGATAACTAAACTTGAAGCGGGTTTTTGAAGCAAAGCCCGCTCTAACTCTCACAACCCCGCAAAGTAGACGCGCAACAGACGCGCGAAAGACTCAGCCACGACACTCATCTGTTACAGAGTCTTGGAATGCCCGAGTCTAAAGTGCATTCGTTCATCGTGAAGCTTTGGTTTGAGGACGAGACTCAGCGCAAAGGCATGGGCGGCTGGCACGGCCACATCACGCACGTGCCAAGCGGCGACCGCCGCTATTTGAAAGAGCTCGAAGATATTGTCCGATTTATTAGACCTTACATCGGCGAGCTTGACCGAACGGTGACTTCAAAGATCCGCCGTTGGCTGAAGTCGGGGATGTAGGAGGACGTTTTGGCAGGTTTTGCCGGGATTGCAGCAGCGGGAAAGAGCATCGAGATGCTGCTCAACGCGTGCTTTGAGGAATTGCAGCCGCTGGAACCGCCGGGAAACAAAACCAAAGCAGTGCTGGTGCGCACGAGTGATTTTGAAAAAGACAACATCGGCACTCAAATCGGTTCTCCAGCGCTATCGATCTTTCTCTATCGGGTTGATTTCAACAAAGTGATGCGTGCCGCGTGGGCCGGAGTAACCGAACGTGACGGACGCGCACACCTCGGACTCGACCTGCACTATTTGATCACGCCCTGGGCTGAGAATGCAGTGGAAGAACAGCGCATCCTCGGCAGAGCAATGCAGTGTTTGGACACGACGCCCATCATCGCTGGACCACTGTTGCATTCGTCGGGCGAATGGGATGGGAGCGAAGCAATTCAAATCGTGCTTGAAGAAGTTTCCAATGAAGCCGTGATGCGCATGTTTGATTCACTGCCTACCGACTACCGGTTGAGTGTGCCTTACATCGCGCGCGTGATGCGGTTAGACAGCCGCGTGGCTGCGCCGGAAGGCCCGGTCATCACTGCTATCACTGGAATAACGCCGACAACGACGTTATGAACCAATTTTTACCGAGTCGCTTTGTCGAAAACGTCGAGCGCCTTGCGCTTGGCATCGAGCCCATGGACGCCGTGCGCGCCAGACCTTTGAGTTATCAACTGCAAGTTGAACATGAAGCCGCACTGTCAGGCCTGCCACGCCCGCCCATCGAACGCCACACGTCCAATCGCTACGCTTTGCGTTATCAACCCGGCGTGAAGACGCCGATCGAGCTGAGGTTTTTCGATACAGCAAACCGCATCTACAAGCCCGAACGCGATCGACGACGGATTGTGCCCCGGCGTTTGCGCATTCCGATCATGACTCTCCCCGACGTCGAAACAGAAGAACTCGATGAGGCGCAGGCCGCAAACAAGACAGTAAAAGATTTCAGGCGTCGAATACGACGTCCGGTTTTCTTTCCGGGAGCGGCGTACGACTTCAGCGCCACTGACACAGGTCTGCGTGGACGAGTGACACGCGGCGGCAAACCGATGCGCTGGGCACGCGTCGTCGCGGCTTTGGACGGCACAACTGTAGTCGTGGGTCGCGCTCACGGCGACGATCGTGGCGAGTTTCTTCTGCTGATCAATTCAGCAGTAACGACCGGCGGTGCAACACCAAAACCACTCAGAATTCAGGTGACAGTCGCTGGACCTGACACTGCACCGACACCTACTGATCCCGATCAACCAAAACGGGATCCTTTGTGGGATCTGCCATTGGAGATTATGGCGGCGCCCGGCGTTGATGATCCGGTCGCGACCGGCGAACAGGATCCGGATCAGCCACCCGGACAAGAGTACACGGCAACTTTCACACGAATAGTTGAATTCACTGTAGGCAAATGCCTTAGCGGATTAGAAGACTTTGAGATCACCTAGCGCCCTCGGGCGCTGCAAAAAAGGAGTTCCTTCATGCCCGAATATCTAGCACCTGGAGTTTATGTCGAGGAAGTCAGCTTTCGCGCGAAATCCATTGAAGGCGTGCCTACGAGTACCACCGGATTCGCCGGCTTAACTCACTATGGCCCGGTGAGATACCTGGGCGGACCAAAGAACTCGGAGCCGCGTTTGATTACGAGCTTCACTGAATTCGAGCGCGTCTATGGATCTTTGAATGAATTGGACTTCGGACGCCCGGCCTACCTGGCCCACGCGGCCCGTGCGTTCTTCGAGAACGGCGGGAAGCGCCTCTACGTTTCGCGTGTATACACGCCGAAGCTCGGTGACCTGACTCTGGGCGTTGCCAGCCGGGCAATCAGTGATCTTGGACTAACCGCGACGTGGAAAGCGCGCTGGCCCGGCGCCATGGGTAATGTGTTGGTCGAGACTGTGCCGATGCGAACGCGCGTGACCGTTTCCGGCACGGGCGTGGTGCAGCGCGTGAAAAACGGCGCGGTGATCGAGGTGCTGCCCGGCGGCGGTACACCGCCTGCGCCCACCGCTCCCATTGCTATCGCGGACTTGCGAGTAGTCCGGATCGATCAGGACGGCAATCAAACGTTCGACGGAGGTGGTGCACCTACTTCCGCGAACATCGTTCACCTCGTCGAGCTGATCGTTACGGTGAGAGCTGGTCTCGATCGTGTGGACCAGTACACGGAGCTTGCGGGCGACCCGACGCAGACTCGTTACATCGGCAAGGTGCTCGAGCTGGATGATCCTGCGGACGAGAACGCGCTGGTTGCATTGAATTGGAATCCCGATGCTCCGGGCGCATCGGCAGCGACCCTGATGGCGATATTGACTGGTCCCACCGCGGCCGGCCGGCTCCAGGATGGAAGCGACGGTCTGGAACCAGCAGCCACGGATTTCGCCGGACAGGAAGCTGATCCCGATGATCCAACCCTCACTGCCACCGGCCTCGCAGCGTTAGGCGAGATCGACGATATCGCAATCGTCGCGATGCCTGACGCCGCGACGTTATCGACCGACGACGAGATCTTTACGGCGACTCAATCCCTGGTCGCTCACGCAGAAGGGCTCCGCTATCGAATCGCTGTCGTTGACGGCCCGCAGGCAAGTTCTCTGAACGAGATTCGAGAATTTCGCGGTAAGTTCGACAGTAAATACGCGGCGCTCTATCACCCGTGGATTGAAATTCTCGATCCGACAGAACGCGCTGCACAGGGACGACCGCCAAAGCGCCTGTTGCTCCCGCCTTCAGGTTTTGTAACCGGCATTTACGCGCGTTCAGACATCGAACGCGGCGTACACAAAGCGCCTGCGAATGAAGTTGTGCGGGGTTTGACTCGCTTCGAAGCCAACATCAACAAAGCCCGCCAGGATGTTCTCAATCCGGAAGGGATCAACGCGCTCAGATTTTTCGAAGGTCGCGGGAATCGTGTTTGGGGTGCTCGCACCATGAGCTCCGATCCCGAATGGAAGTACGTCAACGTGCGGCGCCTGTTCATCTACATCGAACACTCGATCGACAAAGGTACGCAGTGGGCGGTGTTTGAACCGAATGGACCACGGCTCTGGGCCAACATTCGCCAAACAGTTGAAGATTTTCTGCTGGTGCTGTGGCGCGACGGCGCACTGCTCGGCGATAAACCCGAACAAGCTTACTTCGTCCGCTGCGATCGGACCACCATGACACAGAACGACCTCGACAATGGTCGCCTGATCTGCCTCATCGGTGTCGCGCCGGTAAAACCCGCGGAGTTCGTGATATTCCGCATCGGCCAGTGGACCGGTGACGCGAAGGTTTAGAAATTAGAAGGAGAAGACAATGCCGACTGAACGTGCAAATCCCTACGGCGCATTCAACTACATGGTGTCGTTAAATGACAAGAACGACGATCCTGCCGATATCTTCGGAGGGTTTTCGGACGTCAGTGGACTCGGAATGGACATAAGTTACTCCGAGTATCGCAACGGCAACGAAAAATTCAACACCGTACGCAAGATTCCAAACACTCACAAAGTCGACGACGTGACACTCAAGCGAGGGCTAGTCGGCAAGACGAAGCTGTTCGAATGGATCAAGTCAGTGGCAGACGGTGATCACGATCCAACTAATGTGACCATCACGCTGTTGGACGAAGCACGCCAGCCAGTCGCTACGTGGGTCTTGCGAAACGCGCAACCGAAAAAGTGGACTGGTCCAACGCTCGCAGCGAAAGGTGGCGGTGAAGTCGCCATGGAAGAACTGCACCTGGTGCACGAGGGAATCGACTACAAGTAATTAATCTTAATAGGTGCGATAGGTAATGATGCAGTTTGAGGTAAGCCTAACAAATACGCCGAAGGCGTTGGCTAATTCCAGCCCAGGGTTCGAGCACAAGCGAGAACCCTGGGTCAGCAACAGCGAATAGAACAAACGCTGAAAGCGTTAGGCCTGTGCGACATTAACCCTTACACGGTTGAAAGCATGGCGGTCGGGATAGTCCCAGCGTTTGTCGCTCCCGCTCCAACCCTGGACTGAAATTAGCCAACGCCTTCAGCGTTCAAAACGAACCAGTACTTGAAACGCGTATTCGGTTCTCAAAAAGGACCTCGATGGTGTAAGATTCGTTCCCTCCCAGGTACGAATCCCAGAACAATTTGAGCTAAGGGTGCGGTTTCCCCCCGGACTTGTCGCTCGGTGCAGTTTTCTATTCGAGCCCCAGCCGTCCGCCGATTTCGTCGAATATGGACCGAGCTCTGGACGATCGGATTCACGCGACGATTCGCATGGATGAAAGTGTGTCTCTCGCACACGCCTTGAACCTCGTCCGCGATTCAGTCGTGATTGTCGACACGCGCGGGTACATCACATATCTCAATCACGCCGCAGAACAACTCTCCGAATGGACTTCCGCTGAAGTAGAAGGTCGAGTTGCACGAACAACTTTGTTCGGCGCCAGCAAGTCGTCGTTCGATACGGCGTGGCGTGAAGTGTCGGACAAAGGCGAATGGCGCGGCACCATTGCACTGTGCGCGAAGAATGGCGTCGAACGCATGGTCGAGAGCCACTGGTCAACTGTGTCTTCGTCAGTTTTGATGATCAGCACGGAAACCTCGAACGTGAATCTGATAGCAGCAGGGCTTGCTCACGAAATCAGAAATCCGCTCGCCGGGATCAAAGGAGTCGCCGATGCTTTCTTGCAGCGCGGTCAACTCACGCGGCAGGAGCGCGAGTGGATGGAAGCCGTGCGTCATGAAGTGATGAAAATCGATGCCCGCATCCGGGAGCTGCTGGATCTCTCACAGACCCGGGCATTTAACGCCCGCCCGTGTTTGTTAAGCGATCTGATCGGTCGGGTTGTTTTGCTTGCGACACAGTCGATCAGAGATCGTCAGATCACAGTGGAATTCATTGACGACACTACTGAACCGCTAGTGATGTCGCTGGATGAAACACGCATCGAGGATGCGGTGTTGAATCTCCTGCTGAATGCGATCGAGTCGATTGATGGAAGTGGTCGGGTTAGCGTCTGTCTGCGTCGAAAGGACTCTGCGGCTGTGATCAAAGTCACGGATACCGGTTGCGGCATTCCACTCGACATTCGCGAACGAATATTCGAACCGCTGTTCACGACTAAGGCCGAAGGAACCGGACTGGGTCTTGCTGCTGTGAGACAAACGGTCGCCGCGCATCACGGTCAAATTACCTTCAAAACCGAGATCGGACGCGGCTCGACGTTCGTTTTCGCATTGCCATTAACGCCTCAACTCAACCTCACTGAGAATCCGAAATGAACATCTTTGCTTCAAGAGTCAGGAATTGCACTTCGATCGATGTCAGTACCACCTGCGGTAGCGGGTGGGTCGATGATGAACATGCGATATCGCAATGGATTTGAATTCTGGTGGTTGACCCACCCGCTACCGCAGGTGGCACGGATCCGGATCCAACAGCGGTTTTCTAAGTTTGCAAGGCTAAGCTGAAATGAAAGCTGAGTCCAGGGTGCTTATCGTCGACGACGATCCGACGATCCGCTCGACACTTGTCGACGCAGTGCAGACGTGGGGCTATCGCACCTTCGAAGCCGCAACGCTTTCAGAAACGTTGACGACTGTCGAACGAGAACGGCCGCACGCAGTGTTGCTTGACGTGAAGCTGCCTGATGGATCTGGTATCTCCGTGTTGGAGGAGTTGAGGAAGAGGTCGCCGGAGCTGGTGATCATAATGATCACGGGATACGTCACTCCCGAAGATGCCTTCGCAGCCGGGGTCAGACACGCGTATGGGTACGTAACAAAGCCGATCGATCAAACTAAGTTGCGTTCGATGTTGGATGAAGCTTTGAGGAATCTTCGTCCCGAATTTATCCGCAATGAACGCCGGCAGCCTTCAGGTGAAACAAAGCGTGGTAGACCGCAGCGTCAGACCGCAGCGCCCCTCGGCAACCTGATCCTCACGGCAATGAAGGTTCTCGGGCTCAGCTACAAAGACGTCGTTGCGGAGAGTGAACTGCTCGTCAGACTGCACAACAATCCTGACATGCGTGTCGGAAAGTCGACGCTCGGTAACATCATCAGCGGGAGTATCCGCCAACCTGGGACCACGAAACTCGACAGCTTGCGAATCATTTTAAATTTGTCGCGCGCTGACATGGACGCTGCGATAGGGTTGCAGCCCGAACGCCGCCTGATGGAACAACTCGAGCTGAGTCGTGCTCGAACTCACGAGATACCAATTGACGCCGTGACGCGTCATCGAACGATACGGCTGCCGATCGTGAGTGACGATGCAAAGCTTGAAGACACGCAGTTCCTGGAAGGTTTGATTAAGCGATGGGCAGACGTTGAGGTTGAGTATTTGAACGCGTTCTATCAACCGCATCTTGCGTACGTGATGGTTGGTGATGAAGACACGAACGCTTCGCCTGTTGCTCCGCCGGGGAGTCGTCTACTGGTGAATAAACTCTTGAACAACGTGCAGCCGGCGGAGAAGGCCGGCTTTTACGAGCGCGAGCTTTTCTACGTTTTAACTCCCTATGGCTACACGTGTGTGTATGTAGAGGTTGCGCCGAGCGAGAAGATCGTTTTGATTCCGCATCCAGCATCAGGGAATCTCCGTGAAGAGTTCAAATTCAGTGAGGTTACAATCATCGGTCAGGTTGTCGGTGTTTTGTATCCGGCACGAAACGATTAATCCCAAATCCCGGACAATTACTCGAGCACTAAGTGTATTACTCTCAATAGTTTGTGAATACCATTGCACTTGTGCCTTCGCATTGAGGTTGGTCCAAATCGCTGGAGCATCGTTCTATAGGCGAAACATGGTCCATATTCCTATTCTCACAAACAAACGCTCTAAATGATCGGAACGCAAAGTCTTACGTCGTTGCCGAAGAGTGCAAACAATTTCCGGCATCGTGGATAAAAGAAGATTGTGGTGGTCAGGGATTGCCCCCATCCGTACACTGCGCCCGAACCATAAAAGAAGAAGTTTGTAGTCCGGAGTTCGAAGAAGCGGCAACTTTCTATCCTCCCGATCCCGAAGCCTGCGTCACGCCTCGACGCAACAAGCGAAAACAGTCCGACGGCCCATGTTGCGAGAATTACTGTGCCGGCTGGTGAGACACTTAAAAGTCTTCGCAATAAGCGAAACATCACTGTTCGTGACGTGGAACAGGCGAGCCGGAGAATCGCCGATGTAAAGGGCGACAAGAGGTTCTGTATTTCAAATGGTTGGTTGGCCCAACTCGAGAATGGCGCGTCGGAGCCGAGCATTTTCAAGCTGTTCAGTCTCAGCGTGATCTACCATACTAACTTTCTCGATCTGGTGCGACTGTACAACGTCGATGTCGACGACAAGAAAAAATATGAACCGGTTGCGGACCCACACCTCACGCAATTGATATCAAACAAGAATGGCGGCAGTGGCTACTCTGTCTCCACCACCGCGTTGTCGACTCACTTGATCGGAGCGATGAGTGCGGTGCAACTCGCGGGCGGTGAAGAGCACGCGCCAAGCATCATTTACGGGCATCTCGGTTCGTCTGACTTAACGATGTACCCGATGATCCGTCCGGGTGCTCTGTTGAAGGTCGACACCAACCAGAGCAAGCTCACCGCAGGCACCTGGCGAAACGAATACGAACGGCCAATTTTCTTTATCGAGCTGCGCGATGCGTATGCGTGTGGGTGGTGTGAATTGCAGGGTAATCACTTGCTGATCATCCCGCACTACTCATCGCCCGCGAGCGTACGTCGCTTCACGTATCCACGCGAAGCGGAGATTGTCGGTCGAGTCGTTGGTTACAGCACACAATGTCATGAAACAATCGCGTGAGTTCCGGTGGCTCCTGGCGCAGGTCAAACCGTTCCTGCGTCTGCATCTTGGCAGTTACGTTTGTATTCTTTTTGTCTGCGTTCTCGCGCTTTTAGATCCACTCATCGTCAGATTTCTAATCGATCAAGTCATCCCAAACCGGCGCATCAGTTGGCTACCGTTGGTCGGGCTTGCCTTTTTCATGACCTACATCGGGCGGCTCGGATTCGAGAGCCTTGCTTCGATCACGAATTTTCGTGCGGTTCAAAAGATAACCTTTCGACTGAGACTCAAGTTGCTGCGTCATTTGCAACGTCTCTCGGCCGAATATCACGACAACCAGCCGCTGGGTGACACGTTGCATCGTCTTCAGGCTGACGTGGACCAGGTGGCAACACTCAGCGGCGAATTGATACCGAGCGTGCTTCGCATTGTTACGGTCTTCACTTTGGTGATGACGACGATGATGTTGATCAATTACCGGCTCACGGCGATTGTGTTGCCGCTCATTCCGGTATTTATCGTCGTGAGGAGAAGATTTCACGATCACCTGCGTCAGGCTTCTGACTCGGTGCAGGAGCAATCGGGGAAGGTAATCGGTTTCCTGGAAGAACATCTTTCGGCGATCGTGCAGGTGCAACTGCTTTCGTGCGAACAACGAGAAGCGCGGCGGTTCGCTCGTCTGTCGGGCCGCGCAGTGAGGGCGCAGGTAAAACGGCGGCGTACGGAACTGTTCTTTGGTTCGGTGCTTTATCTAATCATCGTAATCGGCATGGCGAGCGTGCTGTGTTTTGGTGGTTACCAGGTGATCGTTGGAACGTTGACCGCAGGCGGTCTCGTTGCTTTCTACGGTTACACTTTGCAACTTTTTATTCCGCTGTATGGCGTCGTCGATATTTACTCGAAACTCCAGCGCGTCGGCGCAAGCGTGCGCCGGTTGATGGAGATCACTGATGCCGATGCGGTGCTGCGGGATGGACCTGACGCGCTGGCGCTGCCGTCAAATACTTCAGGAGCAATTGAGCTCAAGGAAGTCTCGTTCAGCTATCACTCGGATCGACCCGTGCTTCACGCGATCAACTTGCATGTGAATTCAGGCGAACGCGTTGCCCTTGTTGGTACTAGTGGCAACGGGAAGAGCACTATTGCACGATTGATGGCGCGCTTGTACGACGCTCGTGGGGGAAAGGTGTTGGTCGAAGGCGTGGACGTTCGCGACATCACGCTCAGGAGTTTGAGATCGTCTGTGATTTTCGTGCCGCAGGAACCCGTGTTGTTCGATGTAACGCTGAGAGAAAACCTGCTTTATGGTAATCCGCACGCGACCGAGGAAGAACTCGAGAGAGTTACAAAACTGGCCCAGTTGGAGACGTTGATAAATAGATTACCTGGAGGATTGGATGAGGCGCTTGGACCGCGTGGGAATCGTCTCTCAGGAGGAGAGCGCCAGCGTGTTGCTCTTGCGCGTGCCTTGTTGCAGCATCCGAAGATCTTGATCCTGGATGAGTCGACGTCAGCGTTAGACGCCGCGACCGAAAAGAGTTTGCTCAGCGCCCTCGATCGTCATTTGCGCGGTGTAACTACCATAATCATTTCGCATCGCCCGTATCCGACTAGTTGGGCCGACCGTGAAGTTCACTTGAGCTACGGCGAGATCAGCAATGACTCCACTCTGCTTGCTTAGCATACTAAGCAGGAACGAAAATTTTTTCTTCTTCCTACCTTCGCCAATTCCCTGAAAAACAAACCGCGCTTAGCACAGTAAGCAAAAAATAGAAATTTTTCCCTTTGCTCTACATGAAAACGTAGAGTCCCTCGCCTCAAACAAAAAACTCCCTTTTGCCCAGCGACATTGGCGGCACTGCGGCACAGCTTCCCCCAAGCGAATCAATCAAAGCGGAACGACTAACACGTTCTGTCGTGAGGAACGTTTGGAGGGGAGTCAAGTCATGATGCCAATGCCAACAACCTCAACGCTGGATTGTCCTCACCCACATACTGACAGAGTACGCAGGCACAAAGACGGCAGCATCGTGTTGTCGATTGCGGAAGATCGCGTTTGCAGACTGAACGGCGTTGGCGCGCTCACATGGATGGTTATGGAAGACATTCCCGCAAGCCTCACCGTCGATGAGATCGCGCGCGCTCTGGAGCAGCAATTTGAAGCGATCAATGCTGAGGGCGAGCTCTGTTACGAGGTTTCGCACGAGCAGCTGCGAGCCGACACCGAACTCTTCCTCGGCAAGATGGCGTCGATGGGCCTCGTTGCCGTATCACAGGATTCGCGCGGTCAAAAGTTCTACGCAGTTAAGGACGACGTTAGCGCCACAACCTCCGCTCCTGCTCCAGCCGATCCATTCCAAGAGATCGCCGCGGAAGTCGATCAAAACACCCGAGTTACCAAACGAGAAACGTTCACTGCGTTTGTTGGACTGTTCGCGTTTGATCTGCTGGTGAAATTCGCGGGCTTTGAAGCGCTGATCAAGAGGGTCGAAAGTTGGCCCACAGCCGAGCCACACAAAACAGATCGTGAGATTTGTCGGCGCGTGCGTGCGACAGTGGATCGCGCCCAGATGTATTACCCCAAAAAAGCGATGTGTTTGCAGCACTCGGCTGTCGTGACGTGGCTTTTGCGGCGCCACGGTGTACCGGCCGAGATGGTCCTCGGCGCGCGCGCATTTCCGCCAAAGGCTCACGCGTGGTCAGAGGTTATGAATGAAGTGGTAAGCGACTCACCGCGCGTCAAAGCCAAATACAAAGAACTCAGAAGGTTATGAGGTTGGAACGGTAATGAGTGCCATAGGCGGGATAGTTAATTTCGACGAGCGACCAGTCGACGAAGACGTATTAATGCGACTCGGTCATGGCTTAGACGAATACGGACCAGACGGTGGACTCGATGTGCGCCGGAAATCTGTGGGAATGGTTTACCGCGCGTTTCACACAAACGTCGAATCACGCGCGGAACGACAGCCCATTGTCGCGGCTAATGGCTGTCTGTTGGTGTGGGATGGCCGGCTCGACAATCGAGAAGAGTTGATAAAGCTGTTGCGCGATGAGTTGAAAGATGATCGGAGCGACAGCTCTATCGTCATGCAGGCATACCACAAGTGGGGCATTGCGTTCCTGCCGCGAATAATCGGTGATTTTGCGCTTTCACTGTGGGATCCAACGTCGAGAACGTTGTTCCTTGCCCGGGATCCGGTCGGTGCTCGTTTGCTCTTTTACCATGCCAATCACGACACACTAATTTGGTCAAATCGTCTTGAGCCTTTGTTGCAGTTACCACAAATAGAACTGCAAGTCGATGACGATTATGCAGCCGGCTTCCTGGCCTTGTATCCGAAGCAAGGACTTACACCCTACAAAAACATTCACGCTGTGCCCACCGCAAACCTGGTAATCGCCAAGAGTGAAGCGATTCGCTCACAGAGATTCTGGAGCCTCGATCCTGCCAAAGAGATTCGCTATCGCACGGACCGTGAATACGAGGAGCACTTCTTAGATTTGTTTTCAGAAGCCGTGCGAACACGTCTGCGAGTGGATGGACCAGTATGGGCGGATCTCAGCGGCGGCCTCGACTCATCGTCGATCGTTTGCATGGCAGACGAAATAATCAACAAGGGACAGTCTCAATCAACCAAACTTGAAACCGTCTCCGCCGTGTTTGACTCGTCGCCGTCTTCAGATGAGCGAAGGTTTATCCGTTTTGTTGAAGAAAAACGAGCACAGGCAGGACATCATTTTAGAGAGAGCGAATATCCACTTCTCGTCAGTTTCGATCAAGAAGACTTGCGAACCATTCCAAACGCTCTGGAATTGTGGACCGAGTATCACAAGGGAGTTCGGAAAGAGATGCGCGCGCAAGGAGCACGCGTGCTGTTGTGCGGTATCGGTGGTGATGAATTATTAACTGCCTCGCCCGATCCCTATCCCGAATTAGCGGACTTGCTGGTCCGGCTGAAGCTGAACGAACTACATCAGCGGCTACAGATTTGGAGTCTTGCGCTGAAGAAACCTTATGTGCACGTGCTTCTGCGCCACACTGTTGCTCCAGCGCTGCCGCGGCGGCTACAAGCCTTCTACCGGCGCCGCAGCCGAGAGAAACAGATTTCTCTCTTGCAACGAGACTTTGTTAACCGCTTCAATGTACGCGACAGATTTCTTGGTCCAAGAGATATATTCGGCTTCAACCTGCCAAGCAGCCGCGGTCAATCGATTGCGTTCCTCTCGGTCACCGACGCAGTCTCACCTGGTCACTTGCTTGGCTGGGGTCCCATCGAGATCAGTTATCCATTCACTCATCGACCACTCGTTGAATTTCTGCAAGCAATTCCGGCGACGCAGTGGGTTCGGCCTGGCGAAACCCGATCACTGATGCGCCGAGCTCTGCGAACGCATTTGCCACCGCAGATCGCAGCACGCAAAGGCAAAGGAACTCCCGCCGAAGCCACACTTCGCGCCGTCGCTCGCGAGTGGCCAAAGCTATGCGACCTATTGAGAAATGGGCTCGCTTGTAATCGTGGCTATGTAAATCCTGTAGCTCTCAATAGGCTCATGGAGAAGCCGGATTTTGCCCACAATCCAGAAAGCCTCTTTGCGCTACGCATTGCTTACCTCGAACTGTGGCTGCGTGATTTTGAAAGACGTCCGCGAATCATCCCACACAGTTCTACGGTTGAGATCTGTGCAAGGAAAATGCGCGCTGACAGAGAAAGAGTTGCACAAGTTTATCCGTGACGAACAGGTGTAGTTCGTAAAAGTCGTAGCTGTTGATGACCACTAATCTTGAAGAAAGGAGGAGGAATACGGTGAATAACTACGAAGCATCGGAAGTTGCCGAAATCGGTAGGGCACAGGACGTGATCCTTGGGTCGTCCAAGTTTGTATGGCAAGTAGAGGACGGCGTGGGCCAACCGAGACGCGAAACAGAAATGGAAGAAGACGACTAAAAGATTTGCATTGACCACAAGGCGGAAATTCTAAAGAAAGGAGAACGGTACCATGAACAACTATGAAGTAGCCGAAATCGTTGAGATCGGCAGAGCTCAGGATGTGATTCTGGGTTCGAACAAGTTCGAGCCGATTTACGACGATGGCCCTGGTCTGCCCCTACGGAACCAAGTGGAACAACAAGAAGATGAGTAACTCAGAAACCGCTGAGGGCTTGACTTCAGACGAATCCATACAGGTTCGCAGCGGCATACTCGGTACGAATGATAAAAAGTTGCGAGTGACGGTACTGCCGTCTTATAGCACGCGATCCGAGATCACATCCGTCGAATATGCCACTGCGGACCTGACTACGCATTCTCTCTAATACCTGGAGGAGGTCGATCATGAACAATTACGCAGCGGCGGAGGTTGTCGTGTTAGGCCGTGCATATGAAATTGTGCGGGGTTCCACGAAAGGCCTCATGGTTGACGACGGCATCGGCCAGCCACGAAGAGAGAGTGAGATTGAAGAGGATGAATGAGGCGAGGTTCAAATGCGGTCCGCCAAACAATATAGCAGTGCCCAGTTTATGAGTACCACCAGGCTCTCGGGAATAGCGTTTTCTGCGGATGAAGAGAAGATACTTTTTACTAGTGACGCTTCCGGCATTCTCAATGCCTACGAAGTTCGGCTCAGCGATTGCCGTCAACGACAGCTTACGCATTCGCAAAGTGAAAATATTCAAAGCATTTGCTATTTTCCAAGCGACGACCGCATCCTTTTCAGTAAAGATAGAGGAAATCTTGAGAATTCAGTTCTCTGCGTATTGGAACCAACCGGAAACGAGATCGTCCTGACGCCTGGCGAAGAAGTGCAGGCTCTTCTTCACGGTTGGAGTTTGGACCAGCAGTCGTTCTATGTCTCCACGAACGAGCGAGATCAGCGGATACAGGACCTCTATAAATTCGATGCACGCACACTCGCGCGAAGTTTCATCTACAAGGCGACAGAAAAGTTTCATTTCTGTTCGGTATCGGCAGACGAGCAGTACGTCTTGTTCATGAAATCTGATCGAAAAGCAGATTCAGATATCTATCTGTACGACGTTAGTAGAGGAGAGATGAAATGCCTGACAGCTCACGAAGGTGACGTGCTCAATTGTTTGGCCATTTTCAATGTTGACGCAACAGCGATTTATTACATCACTAATAAAGACAGCGATTTCAGATATGTACAGCGGCTAGATCTTGCGACTGGGGAATCTGAGTGCGTTGAAAAAGCGAATCGAGACGTAGCCTGGACGTTCTTCTCACCCGATGGCAGGCGCCGGATGACTCTTTGGGATAATCATTCCACCCCGAACAGGGTCATGAGTATTCACGATGAGAAAGGCGGCACTGTTTCTGCCTTGCCGGGCTTCACAGAACAGAACATCACAGCGGCAGTCGTGTCGCGGAGCGCCCGTCTCCTGGCGTTTTACGCTGATGGAGATTGCTCGCCAAGTAATCTGTACGTTCACCATTTTGAAACCGGCCTGACCACTAAACTCACTGAGAGTTTGAACCCGGAAATCGAGCGCGAAGATCTGGTCGAGTCACAGGTCGTGAGCTTTTATTCGTTCGATGGTCTGGAGATTCCCTGCTTGTTGTGGCGACCACATGGTACCAGCAACACTAACAAAGCGCCGGCACTCGTTTGGGTGCACGGCGGGCCAGGCGGGCGCATGACGAAAGGCTATAAAGGCAGAATCCAGTATCTTGTAAATCACGGGTATGTGGTTTTGGGTGTGAACCATCGCGGCAGTTATGGGTTCGGGAAGAGCTTTTTCGATGCGGACCATCGAAAACAGGGGCGGGAACCACTTTGGGATTGCGTTGCCGCGAAAAACTATCTAGCGAGTCTTGCTTATATCGATGCCGAGAGGATCGGAATCATCGGCGCGAGTTTTGGCGGCTACATGGCCCTCGCAGCAGTAACATTCCACGAGGACGAATTCGCTATCGCCGTTAGCATATGTGGTCTTTCGAATCTCGTTTCATTCGCGAATACACTTCCAAAGTACTGGGATAAGCAACGTTTCTACGCGAAAATCGGCGATCCACAAAAAGACGAAGAGCTGCTGCGCGCTATCTCGCCGTTTTTCCACGCGGACAAGATTAAGAAACCGGTCATGATTCTCCAGGGTGCTACCGATCCGCGTTGCCCGAGGTACCAGTCCGATGAGATGGTGGCAGCCATTAGAAGACACGGCGGGAAAGTGGAATATATCGTTTACGAAGATGAAGCTCATGGATTCAGAAAGCGGAAGAATGCGATACACGCGTACGAAGCTATTGTTAAATTTCTAGACTCGAATCTGAAATCGAAGATGTTGCAGAGTCTCGACGTCCACTCAATGGGAGCGACTGCGGTGGGTTAGCTTTTCAGCCACAAATCAAACCATGCTATGACGCGATTAAGGTAGTCCACCTGATTAGCGAAAGTCCATTCAACGGTGCCATGTGACTCACCTTTGTACCTCGCGTACTCAACTTCCTTTCCGAGAAATCTCAGGCTAACAAAGACTTCGTCGCTACGCCCCACCATGTTTTGCGTGTCGGAGGTTCCCTGAATTATCAGCAGCGGCGTCTGGACGCGATCGAAATAAAAAATCGGCGAGTTCTCAATGAACTTTTCTCGCTTTTCCCAAAGGGATCCTCCTGTACGCACGACCATCTCGCCTGTATAAGCGCTCACGCCCGTCTCTGTCATTTGTGTGTACGCCGAAATGAGATTTCCGGGTCCCGTACGATCGACCGCAGCTTTGAAACGGTTCGTTTGCACGATGAGACTGAGCACTCCGTAGCCTCCATTACTTTGACCGGTGACCGCGAGTCGTTCGGGATCAGCGATACCCAACTCGATTACTTTGTCCAGAGCCGGCAAAACCGCGGAGACAATATCTTTCATGTATGTTTCAGGACGCGCAGGTACGTCGGGCATGAGCACTGCGTAGCCGCGAGTCGCAAAGAGTTGCCAGTTCTCTACCGCGCCCGCAAACGGGTTGAATCCGAAAAGGTTTCCGTGTCTTGACAAGTTTGATCCGGGATACTGGCAGACAATCAGAGGGTAACGTTTACCCGGTGTGTACCCGGCCGGCAGCAAAAGCGCGCCGCGAGCTGTTTGCCCATTTAATGTTTGCCATTCAATCGTTCGTCCCTCGCCCATAACGTAGCGGTCAAAGACTGGATTGATGTGCGTTACTCTTTTTGGACGAATTTGGTCTCCGCTGATGGTCCAAATGTCTTCTGGCTCGGCTGCGCTTTGGGAAGCGAAGACGACATGACGTTGGTCAGATGAGACTGCCGTTCTTAGTTGTGGTACCGATCCATACGATTTATTTTCTTCAAACAGCTTTTCGGATTTTCCAGTGCCGAGATCTATCTTGTAAAACCCCTCCTGCTTCGTTTCCTCATCACGCGTCACGACTACGATGGCGTTGCCTGCCTCTGTCGTCCAGATAGTCCTGCCGTTCTGGCTGATGATGTGCCTGAGCGTGCGTCCTGGTACATTGCCGAGTTGTGTTGCGCGTCCATCACGAAGTAATACACGCCAAAGGAAATTCCTGGAGAGCAGATAGATTTTGTCACCTGCCGGATCCCACAACGGACCGCGATAGCCTATAGTCGCGTCGAAGAGCGGGTGCTCCCCCTGGGTTACATTACGTGGCTCACCGCCTGACACTGGCACGATCCAGCAGTTGTTCTTTACTGTTGGACCAACGGTCATATAAGCGACCAATTTTCCATCGGGAGACCAACTGACGGGTGCGAGGACGTCAGTGCCGAAATCCGTAACCAGTGTTTTCGACTCGCCATTGCCTAGTGAGATTACGACCAAGTCAAATAGCGACTGGAGATTCTCGTGAGACTGGCGACCTTTATAAATGAGTACGGCAAGGTTGGTTCCATCAGGAGAGAGCCAGTAAGCGTCCGTGACAAGGCGGCTGGCGACATGTTTTGTCTCCCTGGTTTCAAGATCAATGACGGCAAGATCCGAAGCGTACGCGATCAGATTAGTCTTTGGTCTGGTTTTGTTTTTTTCACTGCCAGCGGTTTTGGGACCGTTCGAACTAAACAGAACTACCGTCGACCCGGGTTCTTTATCTTTAGCCGAGGCGTCGGTTTCTGTAGTTGGCTGGTTCATCAAAACTGCGGCATCGCTGAGCTTCATTCCTTTCGGAAGAACTCTGATCACCAACTTCTTACTGTCTGGGGTCCAACGGGGAACAGTAGTCTCTACGCGCGTGCGTACGATTGCGTCTGAGCCTTTTCGCAATGCACCCGATGCTCTCTCCCAGATCCATAGGGCCGGTGAGCCATCGCGGTCCGAGTAAAACGCCAGATATTTTCCGTTCGGGGACCACACAGGTGACCAGCTAGTGCCGCGGCCTTGCGTGAGATTCTTTGCGACTGCGGTGACTGTGTCGCTGATCCAGACATCGCAAAAATCAACACCGCGTGGAATTCCTTTGCGCTCGAGTTCCTCTGGTGAGCGCGAGGTTGCTGCCTGCGCTTTGCGACCGGTGTCGTACAAGGTGTAAGCCACCAATCTTCCATCGGGTGACAGATCGATCGGTGTGAACAGCGGAAGACTCAGAGTCTTGAGAGCTTCCTTTAGAGGCAGCGGCGCGAGTTGTTTTTGCGCGAGTGCTGCGTGCTCCGTACGTAAGAGATGAAAAACAATCAGGCAACAAATGGAAAAGAGTCGTCCGGTGCTCACGTAATGCGCCTCACAGCAAAATGTTTGTTCGAGCGTTTACAGCGATCTGTCGCACTCTGAGTGCTTTTCTCTGAACTGACGTTACTACTCAGAACCCAAATTTCAGTGAAAACTGAACCGAACGGGGGCCGCCGATTTGGTATAACGGGTTGAACCCTGCTGAAGCCCCACCGCTGCCTAAGCTTCTGCCCAGCATGGATGTTGAGAGGCCAAATGTGGACGAGATGAGTGAACCATCCGGATCGCCGAAATTCGGATGGTTGAAAACATTAAAGAACTCTGTTCTGAACTGTAGATATGTGCGTTCGTTAAAATTGAATTGTCTGCGCAACGCGAAATCTAATTGATGGACCGGAAATCCTCGCAACGCGTTGCGGCCGAGAGAGCCCTGTCTTGCTACTGCCGGTCGGAAGAAGGGTCCGATTTGAGGGTTGGGATTACCGGGGATGGTTACGCGTGTATTGTTGAAGCGCTGGCCTCCTGGTACGGATGGGTCATTGACATAAACTGGGATGCCCTCTACCAGGTCCGGACGTAGATTAGCTCTGGCTCCAAGTGAGGGAACATTGACGGTATAAAAGACATTCACCGGCGTCGCTGTACGGGCTGTGAAAATCGAGTCGACTGACCAATTGCGAAATATCGCGTTTGCTGCACCGTTCTTCACCAGAGGAGCAATGTTATAGGTAACAGCCCCACTGAACGCATGTCGAACATCGAAGTCTGAAGGGCCACGGTCGGTGCGCGGATCGATTCGATCTGAAGGTGTGTTTATGTTGAAGGAATCATTCGACGCAATATCTATCGAGTGTGCCCACGTATACGATGCGAGGGCTTGCAGGCCTTTCGTGAGACGCCGTTGAAACTGGACCTGTAGAGAATGGTAATCGGACGTGGCGGTGTTTCGGGCCACAATCACTTGAGCATCTGTGGGGAACACTGCACGATTAAGAGTTCCTCCACGGCTTGTGCCCCAAACGGTGTCTAAACGAAGCAGTTCACGTCCGACAGCAGCGACGTAGGATGCGCTAAGAGTTTGGTTCGCTCCCAGTGATTGCTCTACGGCGAAATTCCATTGATAAGTTCTTGGCAGCTTGATGTCAGGGTCAAACACATACAAAGGAGTAAACGTAGGGCTGGCTGGCGGCGCCGCATCAGCCGGACTCAGGGGATATGCCGTGTTTAGGACCAGCCGCACTGAAGCGAAGGGGTAGGCGGTCGAAAATGCGTTCATGATAGAACCGTATCCAAGATCGTAGAAGATGCCACCGCCACCGCGCAGTACTGTTTCCCGACCCGGCTCTTGGGAGAGTTGATACACCACACCAAGGCGCGGAGCGAAATTGGTATATCTGGTGTTCCACAGCGGCGTACCGGGGGGAGCAATCGTAGCAGTGGCAGGATTGTCCAGCCCTATCACGGTAGCGGGAGAACGGCCGTTATTCTCAGTGGGGGGTAGATTGAGTTCCCAACGTAACCCGTAGTTTAGCGTCAACCGGCGGTTTACTCTCCAATTATCCTGACCGTACAGGGAGAAATTGTTGAATAATGGAAATACTGGTCCTGACCAGGTTTGATGTTGCACCCCTAAAGATCTTCCAGACAATAACGAACCCGCGGGCTGCGTAGCCGCTCCAGGCGTTCCTACGCCGTTGAATTGAATTAGCAGAAAATGATCCTGTAGGCTGATGATGGGACTGAGACGCCGGTAATCCACGCCAAATTTGAATTGGTGAGAGTCGGCGATTACTGACAGATTGCCGATCGCGTTGAACTGGCGTTGGAGATTGTCGGCAATGGCACCAACTTGAAGAGCCGTGTTTACAGGGCCAATCAAGAAGATGGTAACCACGTCTCTCTCTCGCGACGTTCCGGGCGGAAAGAAGATCGAATCAGCCGGGACTACGGCTCCCCCGAAATTATCAAGGTCCAGAGAAAATTGACCCTCGTTCTTACTGTAGTTAAGCCGAATCTCACTGTTCACTTTTGGTGTGAACGAAATGGCCGCCCCCCCCGTAACGGTCTCGGTAGTTAGATTAAAATGCACCACACTATTCACGGGATAACTTGTCCCCTGGGCTCTTTCAAGCACTGAAGACGGGGAGTAGTTGTAACGTCCAAAGAATGTTACGCGGCTGTTGGCTGCATGATCGACGCGAATGCTGGTTGCATCCAAATTGGAAGGGTTTGAAAAGCTGGCATTGAATACGGCAAATCCATTAGGCTGACCATTCGGTCCAATTCGATTCGGGCCATTCGGCAATGGATATGCATTCAAGAGGGCCTGGACCGCCCCTGAAGCAACTTGCCGGGCTGCCAATGACGGCACGTCGACACTTCTACTCTGAGGCAAGCGGAGACGCAGTCCTTCGTACGATAAGAAAAAGAAGGTGGAGTTTTTTCCATTGAACCAGGGTTGGCGCCCACCCTCACCAAAACGAGGCAAGAGAATTGGGCCACCCAGCACAAAACCAAAATCACTCTGCCGGGTAGCAGGTTTCGCGAGTTTGCGAGCGTTATTGAACCAGTCGTTTGCATCAAAAGCTTCATTGCGAAAATATTCGAAGGCGCTCCCGTGAAAATCATTTGTGCCTGCACGGGTGAGTAGTTGCACTTGTGCGCCCGGTGTTCGGCCAAACTCTGCGGCATAACTGGAAGTCTGCATCTTGAACTCTTGCAGCGCATCGACCGATACCAGGTTATTCGTTCCACCTGATGCGGAGAAACCCGGCAACGCTCCTGTACCTCCCTGATACGAGTCTAGGCCGACACTCACCCCGATATTTGCGCTTACGCCATCGATGGTGAAGTAATTTGCATTCGCGCGTTGTCCGTTGACACTGAACTGCCCGGGCTGCGGATTAGAAGCCTTGGTTAAAACGACTCCAGGTGAGAGGGTTATCAATGGCTGAACGCTTCTGCCATTGAGTGGCAGATTGCCAACGAACTGTCGATCCACGGTCGTGCCCACCGCCGACGACTCATCGATGAGCGATGGATTATCAACCACATCCACCGTTGTGCTCTTCAGTTGCCCGACCTTCAATGAGATCTTTATCACGCGCTGATCATTTACGTTCAAAATCACGTCTCGAAGTTCAGCGGGATTGAAGCCTTCGCGTTCGGCTTTGACGGTGTAGTTGCCGGGTGAAAGGAGTGGAACGACGAAAACGCCCTCGCTGTTGGTGGTCGTAGCTCTCTCAAAACCCTGCGTGACGCTGATCACAGCGACGTTCACACCCGGAATTACAGCGTCAGCCTGATCCGTGACTGTGCCACTGAGCGTCGCGGTGGCGCTTTGAGCCGAAGCGTCAGTTACGAATGACTGGCAAAACGTGAATAAGACCAGCAGATAAAAGACAGCAGGGATGTAACGCAAAAAAAAGGGAACTCGCTGGTGTAGGTCGGTTCCGATGTCTGGGACTTCAGATAGAGGACAGACAACACACGTACACTCGTCCGGGTTTCTGGGCATTGGAGTTCTCCTGTGAGCATGGGACAGGCTTCCGGGCGATGAGAAGGTCCTGTCGAGTTAAAATGTTGTGCTCATCGTCGTCTGCCCTGGACCCGCACGCGAGGATGAGCATGTTTTATGCCGACTTTACGAACAGTTCTAAGAACTAGGTACAGAAAGAGCCTGGAAAACTAAATCCAATTAAAATCTTTATAAGTGCCGCGATCAGGGGGGTGAGAGTTGCCATAATTTTTATTAGATCCAAAGTGAGGGTTGCGATAGTTTTTACGCGATCCATGCTCGCGGGCTTTAGATCTTTTTTCTGGATCTTATTTTTGCGTGGTTTTCTTCGGACTCGTGACTTCTTCTTACCCTTTGACATAGTTATCCGCCCTCCTATAACTCGGATTTGAAAGTGCAGCCCAGCCCGATGGCCACGTGAATTCGGTTCATTCAAAGAGCAACAAATGAAGCTGCCCATGAAGGCAGCTTCATGAGCAAATTCAATTGCTCGAACTTTGATACGCCATAACGCTTTCAGCCAGATGCTCTGCTCGGTGAAGCGACTGCCAAAAGGCACCTGACTTGATCGCAACAGCCGAGCTGTGCGATGAGATCAGAAATGCTGAGCGGATCCCAGCGTTGTTCTGCAATGCCAACCTGTGGAGCCGTTCAACAGCGCGAGCGAGCTCGGCATCGTTTTGAATCGAAAATTCTTCCGCACCGTGTAAAGACGATCCCGAAAAAAAGATCGGCTGAATCTCCTGGCGTAGCAACGCATTCTCATGCGCGAACGCAGACGCATGTTGCCGAATCATGCTGAGCCACTTGGCCCGTGCATCCGGGGCGACGGTGCGCATGTCAACATTCGCAAACCGATCGATCAGTTTCTTTAGCTCGATCGCATGGAAGAGGGCGCTGTAAGCGCGATTCACCACTTGCGATGAATAAGACCGGATCGCCTCATCAACTGGACCCTGATTCTTTTTGGTGAAATACGCGCGCAACTCTTCATCGGCAGCCACCGTGTTCGCAGTCTCTTCCGTCTCCTGCACTATCACCGGCCCAGCCGCAGTTCTCCCAACAGTTGCTTCGGCAACCGTGCGAATCGCGATGACCACCGCAGGATTGTTACTGACGGGCGCGAGCGCTCTAAGGAATTGCTCTTTTCGCTGCTGAGTGTCCACCACTCCCTCAACGCGCAGTGACCCACCTGCGCTGCGCGTGAGGGCGACTTGCTCATTCAGGTCGGCCTTCGCCTGGTTGAGCAAGTATGCGACGTCGACTTCCAGCTCTGCCGAAGCTGCGGGTGGTGTCGACGTGCTGGGCGTCGGAGGGACACGGCTAGTGGTGAGGTCCCGGAGCGCCCAGTCTCCGGTCCTGCCAGGTTCCCTTGCCCCTCCTACCAGTTCCGGTTCGATCTCAAAGGCCGCTGCCTTCATGGGCAGTAGTTCGTCATTGGCCTCGCCAAACCGGTATTCGCGTGATTCGTTACCTCGCTGCACCAGCAAAGTTTGTTCGATTGGATGAAGGTCAGACTTCGTCAGTGTGAGAGTGGCCTTCAATAGACGACTGGCGCCAATCGTCCGGACTTTCTCGTAAGTAATGACATAGGTTGTGGATCTCTCCTCGACATCCGCTAGAGCCGGTTCAGCAATCAAGGCACGGAAAGTTTCCGGTGAAGGATCCAGTTGCCAAACGTCTTCGAGGTTGAGCAGGAGATTGTCTGGCGTCGCAATCCTGGGCTGCGACTGCGGCTTCGAACCGTGCTGATAAACGGTGCGAGAGCCATCAGGTTTTTCCCATGCACCAGCAATGAGCCGGTTCGAATCATCGTAAAGTCTCTGAGCCCGATTGCCCGTGGCGCGGTTTTCCCAGATCTCGATCCGTCGCTGCGCGACAATCGCACCTTCGGCGCTCCGCCGCTCCTCGAGACGAATCGATCGATGTCTGACTTTATCGGGGATCTGCTGCTTCGCTTGTTCGGTAACACGGGCACTCTCGAGCAAGGCCGTAGCCGTCAACGCCGGCGCCAGGCTCGCTTTGAAGAACAGCAAACCCGCAATCAACGCTGCCGAAGCCAACATGACAAACAGACCCAATCGCCTCCGCGACTGGTTGCGATTAGTCGATTGGCCCATCAACGTGAGGAAATTGTTCTCCCTGAAACCGTCGTCGAGTGATTGAACAAACGCGTCATTTGACGCGCTCGAGTTTTCCTCAGCAACTACACGTCTTCGAAATAGACCGATTAACCACCTGGTCCAGGAGCGAAGACGGAAGTTCCCACGCTGAGTCGACGTGCGCCCGTCGGCGGGCTTCGGTTCAGGAACAACAAAAAGGGGTGAGGACAAAGCGTTCTCGCCGGCGTCGAAAGCCTCTTCCGCCACCGGATCTTTATAGATGACATGCAGGCTCGGCTCATTCTCATTGTAGAAAGAAGCCTCAAGGAACCTTCCTTCGCTGAGTTCGATCCACGCCCACTGCTCGGATTCTGGTCCCACGGGATCGATCGTAAAGAAGAGCAGTGGCACTCCCTGTTCACTGCAAACTTCCACGAACTCGATTGGAGCATCGGGGGTGAGGTTGAGATTCACTTCGTTTAAGTCTGAGCTCACAGTCAAGGAGCTCACGAGAAAACCATTGACTGAAATGCGCAGCTCCTGGGGCTTGTGCTCGTGAATCTCGCGCAGGCGCTTTCCAAATTTCTTCGGCAGATCCCCGGTTCCCCCACCAGAAGCACCACCACCATCCGCGTCTCGCGGAGGCTCTTTGGAATCGGAACTGCCAGCCTCGTAGCGTTCAGCCAGGAGAGGTAGTCCGAGCAAACTATTGACCGCGTCGAGACACTGAGGACAACTGACGATGTGCGCCAGTCTCGCAGTCGTGAGCGCCTCGCCATCCCCTTTTGCATAAGCTTCCTCGAGTTCGTGCTTCGGTATGCACTCGCCTTTACACGAGTCGAAGATTATTTGCCGAAGCCCGAACATCAAATCGCCTTCTGATTTCAGATACTTGAACTGTTGCCGCTCAGCTCCCGTCTTATTTACAAACCGCAGCCGGCCAGGTTCGTCCATGAACAGCTTTGCTTCACGGCGTGCGAATCGTTGTAACTCGTCGACGGAATGTCTCGAGCTGTTCAAAACCGCTGCGATCTCGGTAGGGAAATATTCGTGAAAGAAACGCAGAATAAGGACGCTGCCTGCGCGCGACGATTCCTTTCGCGAACAGGCGTAAGCGCAAATTTGATGAAGCTCTTCAGAAGCCTGCACGCGGCGCGGGGGTTCAATCGCCGACCAGCCGAGGCGACAAGAGTCGTAGTCGGCTACTGATAGCGCCGATTCGTGCAGGTGTTGCGCCGAGCGACTAATTCTTGACACATGCATGTAGCGCAACATTCTTCGTAGGTATCCGTCAATGTTTTCAATTTCTTCAAGTCGCGTCCGGCCGAGCATGAACTGCACAAACGCATCCTGTACGAGATCTTCAGCCGCGTCTCGTTGGTGGTTTGTCAGGCGCAGTGCCCACGCGAGCAGACTCTCATACCGCTCGGTGAATAACCGTTCCCGCTTCTCATCTGGTTGTGTTGCCACTCGGCGCTGATCCAGCATTTCGTCTCTGGGCTTTCTGGATTAGTCCCGTCGGGGCTTCAGACCGGACAGTTATGTTTATATGTGTATTTACATGAGGACGATCTCAGATGAAAAAGTTGGTTAAGGTGAAGAAAATAAAAGAGATAACTACGGAGCTAAGACACACCCCAACCTTCGCGCCCTCTCTCAGTTGTGAGGAAGAGCGCCGGAGAAATTAGTTTGGGAGCAAATACTTTTTTACCTAAGTCATTAGTACCGAGAACTGCGGCGGATGTTACGTCTGAGTCAGGAGACTGTCAATGTTTTTCCGGGATCGAGGACAATTCCCTCAGGAAATTCACGAGTGTCGTATCGGGGAAAGGCGAGTGGCGCGAGCGTCACTTAATCGCTAACGTATCTGTCAACAAAAATCTTGTGGACAAACGGGAACTCACCATCTTACTGCAGGATCCGGCCAGCGCGATGCGTCACCTGCTCGAGGTCTGGTCGGATGTTCCTTTGCTGCTAATGCTCGACGTCGATTGGGAGCGCGGGCCACTGGTGCTGATCGGAACGTCGGATCGAATGATGTGGCCGCTACTCCCGCCGGGCAGCCTGCTTCAATTGAATCCGAAGATCAAAACGGTTGCGACCGGTTCATGGTCGGAGTTTGAACGGCCTATCTACTTGATCGAATCCAGGGGCAGGTTCTTTTGTTGCCACGCGCAGCGACGCGGTGAGATGTTGCGTTTGATATCGCACGGCGAATCGCCGTCGCCACCGGCGATTTCGGTTCCTTTTAAAGAGGCGAAAGTGCGTGGGCAGTTAAAACCGATCTTCAGACCTCTCGCCACTCGCGGTAGCCCCGTGGGCCGCCCGCAACGAGGGCGGAACATTCTCGGACGATGAGAACGGAATCATTGGTCATACCGGGTGTGGAACTTGGATCGGGTCAGTACCACCTGCGGTAGCGGGTGGGTCAACGATCCAGATCATGCGTGATGGTTACGATTGACCCACCCGCTA
>JBIOUJ010000171.1:0-25450 GCA_044867025.1 Pyrinomonadaceae bacterium
GCGCCAACGGCGTGGAATATGAAAGCCGGGGGCAAGCGCAGCGCCAACGGCGCGGAATATGAAAGCCGGGGGCAAGCGCGAAGCGAAGCGGAGCGCGTCGCCCCTGGTAAAAACACAATCAAACGAGCGAGCCCTGAAAGGGCGTAATATTGCCTATGTATGTCGGCCCTTCACGCCTGAACGACACATATTGAATAAACCAGGGCGACGCGCTTCGCACTTGCCCCTGGCTTTCATATTCCGCGCCGTTGGCGCTCCACCTGTCAGTTTTGCCAGTTCTTTTCCAGCGCGGGCTCCTTACGATAGTCACTGCAATAGTCCCCAGCTATGCCAGGACGCTATCGAACGCTTCCTGACAAAAGGAGTTCGAGTTGGCGCGGGCCCGTATTCTAGTAGCGGACGATCACGAGGAAATACGCAACACGATTGTACGTATGTTGAAGCGCCAGTTTGAGGTACTGGCAGCGGTGGGTGATGGGCCGGCGTTCCTGGAGGCAGTAGCTCGATTAAAACCGGACGTTTGCGTCCTTGATATATCCATGCCGGACATGAGCGGGATCGAAGTCGCTCACCGGATCAAGCAGAGTGATTCGCAGGTCAAGATAGTCTTCCTGACCCTCCACGACGACTCTGATTTCAAGACGGCCGCCCTTGCGACGGGCGCGGAAGCATACGTAACCAAAGCAAGAATGGGGGGAGACTTGCTCTTTGCAGTACGAGAAGTTTTGGCTGGTCGCACGTTTTGTCCTTTCCCCTGAAACAAAACGCAAGCGATTTTGTGGCTGGGGTGAGCCGGGCTACTTCAACAGGAGGAAGTAGCACTGGGCACTTACCTCGGGCGGATGGGCCGAGGCGCGATTGAAGGGAAACTTCGGCCCATCCAAACTACACACGGATTTAGCCACCAAAAGGCACAAAATGCACAAAGGAATTCATCTCAGAAGTGCTTTTTGTGCCTTTTGTGGCTAATTCTGGAAGGTTGAGGGCATAAAGCATGAACGAATTCTCACTTTCACAGAGACTGACCGCGGAATTTTTGGGAACGCTTTGGCTCGTTCTCGGTGGTTGTGGTAGCGCCGTACTCGCAGCGGCCTTTCCTCAGGTCGGCATCGGACTGCTAGGGGTGTCGCTGGCTTTTGGTCTTTCGGTGGTCACCATGGCATACGCCGTGGGTCATGTTTCGGGAGGACATTTCAATCCAGCCGTAACAGTCGGCCTCTGCACAGCACGTCGCTTCCTCGCGAGGGATGTAGTTCCTTACATCGTGGCCCAACTTGCGGGAGCCATTATCGGTGCAGGCATCCTCTATGTCATTGCGAGTGGCAAGGCTGGGTTTAATGTAGCTTCCGGTTTCGCGGCGAATGGCTACGACAGCTATTCACCGGGTGGCTACTCACTAACAGCAGCGCTGGTTGCGGAAGTAGTGTTGACCTTCTTTTTTCTGATCGTGATTCTTGGCGCCACTGATAAGCGTTCGCCTCAGGCTCTGGCGGGTCTCGCGATCGGATTAGCTCTGACGTTGATTCACCTCGTGTCGATTCCCGTTACAAATACCTCGGTGAATCCCGCTCGCAGCACAGGTCCGGCTATCTTTGTTGGCGGTTGGGCAATCAAGCAACTATGGCTCTTCTGGGTTGCTCCCATCATCGGCGCCGCGCTCGCTGGAGTTGCTTATCGCTTCCTGGCCGAAGAGCGAAAAGTGCCGGAAGCAGCTTTTGCACAGACGGTCACACCGTAGCGTTTTATTTGTGATTTTGTGTTCCTCCGTCTTTGCTATAATCCGCCAAATATGCAACGGAGGCACGACGAATGTCCGAACTCGTCGTGAGTACAACACAAGCAAGCCGTGACTACGTTGATAAGCGTGAGCAATTGCTTCGTCATGCTGTCGCGGCCCTTTTAGTTGGCAGTGGTTACTATGTGGGCGCGAAGGTGGGCTTCGCGTTAACCTTTCAACCTCATCCCGTCTCTACTCTTTGGCCGCCAAACTCGATCCTGCTTGCAGCATTGTTGTTGTCTCGACCACGCCACTGGTGGTTTCTTTTGCTGGCTGCATTTCCAGCACACCTCCTTGTACAGGTGAACGCTGACATCCCGATGACGATGATCCTCTGCTGGTTTGTGAGCAACTGTACTGAAGCTCTCATCGGGGCATCGATCATGCGCTATCTGGCAAAGTCGGAAGTGCGTTTTGATAATACGCGTCATGTATCGATGTTTCTTGTGGCAGCGGTGCTCGGTCCGTTCCTGTCTTCATTTCTCGATTCGGCTTTTGTGACGCTCAACAGATTTGGCCATAGCCCGTACTGGGCGGTCTTTCGCATGCGGGTTTTCTCGAACACGCTTGCATCGTTGACGTTGGTGCCGCTGATTGTGACGTGGAGTCGTTTGAAAGAATCATCCTTAAAAGACGCATCCTGGAAACGTTATTTCGAAGCTGGTCTGCTGGTGATTGGCTTATTGATCGTGGGTATTGTGAGTTTTAGTTCAGGAACCGCACAGCCTGACACAAGACACGCGCTCCTCTACCTGCCATTGCCTCTCCTGCTCTGGGCGGCAATAAGGTTTGGTCCAAGAGGATCCAGTGCAGCGCTTGTGATCGTCAGTATCTTTCAGATCTGGGGAGCAATAAACGGCGCGGGACCATTCGCAGCTCAGTCACCTGAGATGAGTGCTCTTTCGGTGCAGCTATTCCTGATCCTTGCATCGATGCCGCTCATGTTCCTCGCAGCGCTCATCAAAGAGCGCGAGCGGGCGCAGGAAGCTGCATCGCAGAAAGAGGTTCGACTAGTGCTCGCTCTTGACGTGGCGCAGCAAGCCTCACAGGCATTGAGCGACAGCCAGGAAAAGCTGCATCAGAGCCACAACCAGATCCGGAAGTTGCTCGGAAGACTAATCGATGTTCAGGAAGCCGAGCGTCGCCGCATCTCACGTGAGCTACACGACGATCTGAATCAAAAGATCGCTACGCTTTCCGTAAGTATTAGCCGGCTCAAGCGAAAGCTTCCGATGCAGGATGGAGAACTGGTCGAAGAACTGGATCGACTTCGAGAAACCGCAAACGGATTAACAAACGAGGTGCGCAGGTTGTCGCATCAATTGCATCCCGCTGTTTTAGAGCATCTGGGACTGGTGACTGCGCTCGAGTCGTATATCGCTGGTTTCAGTGATGAGGAAGAGATGAACGTGCAGCTCACGGCAGAGATTGGCGATGGACGTATTCCTTTCCAAACGTCTATTTGTCTTTACCGTGTGGCGGTCGAGGCATTGCGAAATGTTGCTCGACATTCGGGTGCCGCGTCGGCTGCGGTCTTGCTGAAGAGAGTTCCCGACGGCCTGGAACTGCAAGTGTCTGATTCGGGACAGGGGTTTGACGTTGACGTATTCAGGCTGGGTGGCGGGTTAGGGCTGATAAGTATTGAAGAGCGGTTGCGCTCGTTACAGGGAACTTGCGAGATTCGCTCCACGCCCGAGCAGGGCACAACGCTCATCGCTCGAGTTCCGTTAACGGTGTAAAGATGAAACGCATACGACTGCTAATAGCGGACGATCACGTCATGTTTGCTCAAGGGCTCGAGAGTCTGTTGCACGACGAGTTTGAGCTCCTTGGCACGGCAGGAAACGGTGAAGAGCTGGTGGAAGCGACACTGCGTTTGCAGCCGGATGTAATTCTCGTAGACATCTCAATGCCTGTTCTCAACGGCTTCGACGCTGTGCGACATATCAAGGAAGCCGGCAGCGAGGTCAAGATCATTTTCTTAACGATGCACGACGATGCAACCCTTGTGTCTGAGGCGTTCCGTTGTGGCGCGTCGGGTTATATCTTGAAACATTCGGCGGGTGAAGAACTGGTGAACGCGATCAGGGAAGTCGCTAACGGCAACAATTATGTCTCGCCGCTGGTAACGAACCTGCCGGCGGAACCTTTGACGGCCCATGCACAGAAGACGAGCATTACCCCGAGGCAGCGCGAGGTGCTCAAGCTAATCAGTCGTGGGTTGACGATGAAGGAGATCGCATCTCAACTCAACATCTCCACCAGAACCGCCGAGACGCATAAGTACGAAATGATGCAGACTCTCGGTGTCGAGACCACAGCAGACCTCATCAGATATTCGCTGCGCCTCGGGCTTATTTCCTAGGAGTAAGCCCAACTATTGGGTGGCCATCAGGGGAAGCAGCGACGACGTTTGCAAATCCATCAATAAAAAGAGACGGCGATCGATCTGGAAGAACAACGCTGCCTTTCTGGCCGGGATCACCTTTTCCACGATCGGAATATATTTTTGCCGGGTTTGTGCGAGCTTGATCTGAATGTCGGCCCAACGCCTGATCATGTTGGACGCCTCTGCGTCGGTGAGCGTCTTTTGATGTTCTGCGTAATCCTTGATGAGCAGGAAAAAGTCATCATTGTTCTTGGCCATCTCAGCGGCGTACTGGTCGTAGACCGGCCAGAATTTGGTCGCTTCTGTTTCCGTCAACGGAAGGTTCAGAGCAATCAGCTTCTTTTTGTCTGTCCGCAGGTCACGGCGAAGTAAGGCGACGTCTGTGTCAATGGCAACCCCGTTGGTGGTTTCGCTTTGCGCAAAAGCAGTACTGCTTCCGGCCACCAGCGCCATCGCTAAAACAAGAAATGAAAAGATTAACTTCTTCATCCTCTCTCTCCTTTGTGTTTCTCAGGATCCTGATCGAGGATGTTATTAACTGCGCTGCTCCAAGATACCTGTCAGAGTTGACAGGTGGTACTGACTTCGGTCCAAGTTCGGTTCGTCTGTTTACTTCTGTGCCGGCGGCTTTTTAAATCTCGCCTCGTCGAGCTTGATATTCAACTTATATTCAGAAATATTTTGCAGAAGGACCGTTCCACCGCGCACCTTCCGGACCACGAAAGGCAAACGCACTTTACCGACCTTGCGGTAGTCGTCATAGTCGACGGCGTTGGGGAGCCCGCCGAAGTAGGTCGGCGTTTCAGAATATCTTCGCGCCAGTAAACCGGTGTGCACATCGAAGTAAAGACGTTCGATTTGACCGTCGGGCCGCGTTCCCAGAACGACATAGAACTCGCGACCATCGACTCGTTCACGTCCTGCGATGCTCATCTCTTTGAACTGCTCGCGGAGCTTGACGTCACCGTAAAAAACCCATTCTCGCCGAACTTGATCGAGTCCATCTCCGCTCATGTCGAAAACGCCATTCTGATTCTTGACCCAGCCACTGTTTCCGTCGAATGCTTGTTGTACTGAACCAACCGGAGGGGGCAGCGTCCCGATCAAAAACGCTTTGTTGGGAGCGACTTCATAAAATTCAAAAGTCCCTTGAACGCCGGCTACCTCCACCGCGCCTTTACGCATGCGCGTGGTGACATTCTCGAGAGCTTGCATACCGCCGAGCTCTTTGATGTACCGATCGAGTATCTGCTCAACTGTTGGTAGCGGCTGTTGACCGACAGTCGCGATCTTGCCCGTAAATGGCGAGCTGAGGGACGGCGGCGGCGGAGTGGTCACGGGCTTCGTCTTGCCGCGATGACAGGTGGCGCAGTTGACGAGAGTTTTATCGCCAAAGTTTTTGTTGATTTCATTAACCATCGCCAACATGCGTCGCGCAGTTTGCTTCGTGGGCTTGTCGTCCTTTTCCATCGCAGGCGGCGTGTGACAGTACGTACAATCGACGCCGAGAGATGCGGCCATGAAGTTCATCGCACCTTGCAACTGGCCCGCAGGCATATTCGTGATCACTTTGATGTTTTTAAAGGCTTGCCCAGCGGTCCTTGGCTGTTGAGCGGGCTGCTGTGCGGCGAGCACGAGGGTCACCGTTGAGAGAATGCCAATGGTCTGTATTTTCATGGCGGAAAAAATAGCAGCGAAGAGTGGAAGCGGGATGTGTCGAAGGTAATGTTTCGGGGTCATGATTTGAGCATGAGCTTGTTTAGACAGGATTATCAAGATTTTTTCAGGATTTATCCTGTAATCCTGAAAAAATCTTGATAATCCTGTCTAATAAAAACCAAGCTCGCGTGCTTTTAGCGCCGCTTGAGTTCGATCGCGGACGTCGAGCTTGCTGAGAATATTAGTGACGTGGTTCTTCACCGTGCCTTCGGTTATGAATAACGCTTCGGCGATTTCGCGATTTGTCGATCCCTTAGCGATCAGCCGCAGGATCTCTTGTTCGCGATCTGACAGCGGTTCGACCAACGTTACCGAAGCCACCGGTTGGTCCGAGAGGCGCGTGAATTCTGCGAGCACGCGTGTTGTGACGGACGGCTGCAAAAACGACTCGCCGCGGGCCGCCGCGCGAATTGCCGCGAACAAGTTTTCCGACGGCGCATCTTTTAGCAGATAACCGACCGCGCCTGCGCGCAAACAATCGAAGATGTACTCGTCTCCATCAAAAGTGGTCAACGCAATCACATGGCAATCAGGTTGTGTTGAGTGTAGCTGGCGAGTCGCTGTGACACCGTTCATCACCGGCATTTGCAGATCCATCAGCACAATGTTCGGACGAAACGAATCCGCGAGCTTAACAGCCTCAGCGCCGTTGGCCGCTTCGCCGATTACTTCCAGATCCGGCTGCGAAGAGATCAGCATTCTGAGCGCTTCGCGAAAAAGCGACTGATCATCTGCCAATAAGATTCGAATCATCCCGGTAGACCTACTTCCAGCGTGAATCCCTGGTTAGTTGCGGTCGTGATTCTCACCTCGCCGCCTAAGTTTTGCACTCGCTCGTGCATCCCGACCAGGCCAAAGCCATTCGTCAGTTCCGTCGCGCCGACGCCGTCGTCATGCACTTTCAGCCAAACACTGTCTGTCGAGTAGTTCAGCGTCACGGTTGCCGCGCGCGCCTGTGAGTGCTTACGCACATTCGTCAGTGCTTCCTGCGCCGCGCGATACAACGCCAGTTCAGCCGAAGGAGACAAGTTGCGCGGCGTGCCTGCAAATTGAAATTCCGTCGAAAGGCCGGATACGCGACACTCTTCAATCAACGTGTTCAACGAATCGATGAGCGAATGCGTTTCAGTTGGAGAAGCACGCAACGCACCTACTGAACGCCGAACATCTGTCAGGCCTTTCTGTGCGAGACACTGTGCTTTGCGGAGTACGTCAAGACTACGTTCGCGATCTTTTTCAAACACCGCCATCGCGGCTTCGATCTGCACGATAACAACGGTCAGATAGTGTCCGAGGCTGTCGTGAATTTCTCTCGCCACGCGATTTCGCTCCTTGAGCGTGGCAAGTTCTTCAACCTGATCGGCGTACTCACGAAGCTTGTCGTTCGCGTCTTTCAGCTCGGCTACTAAGCGTTCGACTTCACGCTTCGCGCGCTGTTCTTTGACTGCAAGCTCCGTAATCACGACGACAAAAACAATTCCCGCCAGAAAGAAGAGTCCGAGCACAGACGCCGGGCGCAGTCCCGACATGATGGCGAGCGGTACGACCAGTACCAGCAACATCGTGGCGCAAGCTACGAACATCAGACGCCGCGGCAACAGGACCACCGCTTGTCCGGCAATCGGCAGCATCGCAAACATGATCACTGACGACATCGCCAGGGAGAGTATGAACTCACCTATGGCGATCTGAGTTGCGGTATAAACGAGCGATCGTTTGAGCGAGTCTGCTTTTCTGGCCCATGCATATCCGAAGACGCCGTTCAATAAATAAGCCACAGCCAAACCGATCAGTGCGGCGGCTTTCGCCGTCCCGAACCGGTTCATCGCGTAACTCATAGTAACCACTGCCGAAAAATAGGCAGCGAGAGTTACGACTAAAAAGCCGAGAGTGTGGAGGCCTAACACCCGGCGCGGATCAGAAACGCGAAGGGCTTTCATGTTATTTACAACGGATAAAGCGGATCCAAAGCTACGCTCCGAACTGCTTCAGATGATGATCTGCGTGTTTGTATGTGACGGCCCCCCATTCGCGCCAGCTTAGTGGTCCAAACAGGGGATGAGGTGGTCCCATGCCATCACGAAGTCCCGTTCCGATTCGGTCCAACAACTCCAGCAGCGCTGCGCGCTCCTCTTCGAACGATAACGCAACGTCCGGTTTCAACTCGGGCGCGGTTGGCGCACCCTTGGGGAAGGGAAGCACGTAGAGAAGGAGATGCTTGAGGGGAAACTTGTGGAACGCGCGCTTGTTGACCGAAGGCACCGGCAACTCGCCAACGGTCATGAGCGCCGACAGGCGAAGGTGTTGCAGCATGCTCACTACGTCCATGGTTCCCCATCGCCTGGTGGACGCTGCGGACAAAGATCGCATACGACTGGTGATTGCAGCCCGATCACCCTCGTTGAGAATATTGCGCATTGTCAGCCTCCTTTAATGAGCCGCGCCATTTTTGCATGAGGTGGCTGATTTTGTCCTGCCAGGAATTGAGTTTTTCTCTGCGCAACTCTGCGACCTCTGCGTGGAATGGCCTTATTAACGCAGATCGTAGAGATACGCAGAGGACCGCAGAGAGTTACTTCTTCGGTCGCGGTTTGGTTTTCTTTGCGACGGCGGGAGCGGAAGTGACGGATAGTCCATCAAGGATTTTGGCAAAGCTTTTGTCGGTTGAAGCCTTGAGATGCTTGCGAATCGTGTCGAGATCAATGAGAAGTTCTTTGGAGGTCGTGCGAGATGCCAGCGAGTCGACGAATGCCAGCCCACGTTCCACCTCGCGCGTCGATAGGACCGTTTCGCTTTGTTCTAAAAACTTGAAAGAGATTTCCAGCAGTTCCGTTGCTTCTTTTGTAAGAGACTCGTCTGCCAGAACCAAGTCCAGCACCGGAAACTGAACGCGCTCGAAGAGGGCGATCAACTCACGACCAGCATCCGTCGTGGTGAGCTGCTCGTCGCGAATCGCTCGCATTTTCTCTAACCCACTCTCACTCCCGGCTTGGGTTGCACTGAAAAATGTAAGCGCGCAGGGCGTCAACGGCGGCTGGTGCAGCAAGGAGACGATTCCCGCCTTGATGTCGAGTTTGATTAGCGTTGGATCGGCCGGGTGAAATGACTCAGGCGCCGTTGATGCAGGCGGCCCGGTTTCGAACGAAAACCCGTACGTCTTGTAGAGGGCAGGATTCGCGATGTGTCGACTGTATACATAGTCCGAGGAGCTGCCCGTGACGGCGTAAAGTTGATTGATCGCTTTAGGCGTGTAGTTACGACCTCGCACCGCGCGAATGTCACTCACGATCGTTTGAGCGACGCTTTGAAAGTACTGTTGGTCGCCCGGCAGCATGTACTCCTGATGAGTGGGCGGATTTAGAGGCGCACACGTGCCCGTAGCCAGACTCGGGAAGCGCTGGCTCGAATTAGTAGTTTGGGTGGGCGCATGGCCCCACGGAAAGAGAACAAGTTCACTGAACGAATGGATGTCCAGGAATACGTCCACGTTATGCGTATTGCAGAAATCCCTAATATTTTGTGATTCAGGCTCGGAGAAGCGATTAGGGCCGAGGTAGGTCTCATTGCAAGGGTTACACGATGTATTGCCGGTGATCACGCCCCAAACGATGTCGCAGTTTCTATTGACGTCGATGCTTCCATCGTTCATGGTTCCACTACACATAATGGCCGGATTGGGATGGCGGTTCGGTCGCCACATATCGTCGACGTCAAAGCAATACTCGCGACCATCCGGGTTGGCGCACGGCACCATCCAGATGTCGGATGTCTCGAGCATTGACCTGATGTCAGTGGCTGACCAGGATTTGCCACCATACGTAATCCCCGTGTTATTGAGGTAGGCTAAAACGAGATCTTGCTGAAGCTCTGCGATCGCGTCTGGATTCATCAGTTCTCGCGCATGCATCCCGCCGATTATTAAAAAGCCGTGGCGGCTTGTGCTGCTGCCCGCGTGTATGTGCACGCCCATGATAGGGCGCCCCTGAACCGACGGGTGCGGCATCAAAAAGGCAGTACACACGTCAGGGAAGAACCCTGCGAGAACGCCCATCCAAAAGTCGAGTATTTCTACCCTGCGATACATCAGGTGCCTTTTGATCCCTTCTGCTTCCTGGAGCGTTTGAAGGGCTGTAGTCTCTGGTCGAGCCAGCTCTTGAACGATTCCTCAGTTTCAATCAACGCCGGATTGAGGGGTTGCACGGGATAAGCTTGATAGAGCCGCACTTCGAAACCCTGGTCCACTAGCCGCACGCAGTCAGCGTGCGTGACGAGAGCCCGGATGAGGCCTGCTGGATCGGGTACGCGATCGACGTCGAGTTTTTCGATCCAGTTGGGTTCTTCCCGTTGTGTCTGTTCACTAGCGTGGATCGTGGCGGAAAACCGCACAGTCGGAGGGGCCTCACCGGCCAGTGTGGAAGCTTGTTTCCGGCCAGACTTCGACTTCTTTGACGCAGCCTTTGATTTTTTCTTGACCTGCTTCATATGAGTGGCTTTAAGACTGGATAGAGAAGTGTGAAGGAGGTGACACAAATCAATAAGCCAGCATGGCGGGAGGAGGCGAAGAGAATATGCTCACGTTCAGATTATGTCAACGCAGATTTGCATTGAAGGGATCCAGCCCGCAGTTCCTCCTCTGCGACCCTCTGCGTACCTCTGCGCCTCTGCGGTAAATACTGGTTGAGACCCAGTTCACCGCAGAGGCGCAGAGAAACGCAGAGGTACGCAGAGGAGAACCCGGAGCTACGTCTCAGTCGAGTGGCTTGAGCAGGTGCGTCGCGGTGTACTTGCCGACCTTACTGCCGACTGCGGTCCCCACGACCGTACTATTGCGCCAGTGCATTCCACCCCACACGCGTGCATTGCCTTCCTCTTCCTGAACCTGGTTGACGCTGATGTAATTACGAACCGCACCGAGGCGACCCTTGAACTCGAGGTCGAACTGATCAGTGCCGAGCCACACTGTGTAGAACCCCAGCACACTCGCTCCGATCGCCGTGTGAGCCGCAGGATATTCGGGATGAGCCGGGGTGGGGAGAATAAACGGTGTCCAGTCCGCCTCTTGTTCAGTCTCAGCGTTGCCGTCTGTATCACCCGCGCGAATCGCAGTCACCGGTCGCCAGTACATGTATGTGAATTTCGCATCCCAAGCCGCGATCAACCCATTCGTCACCGCGGCAATGCCAATCGCTTCGAAGCGAGCGGCAGTCAATAAATCCATCGAGCTGGCCCGGCTGCGCACGTTGGCAGTCCACAGAGCGCTGGCGGATGGCGACCAGAACTGCGCAGTGTCAGACTGCTCCTCAGTTCGGTGAGATTTGCTGAAGCGACCAATGTCCTTTATCTCGTTATAGTCGATGGTGTAGGTCTTGCTATCGAGCGCCGGCGGAGGCGCCGGACGGAAGCGCGAAGGTTCGTCATAGCCGAACGGTTTCACAAACTGAAGGAATGGAGTCTGCGGATTCGGGTCTGTGGTTGACGTCGGGATCCACACACCGGGGCCACTGCCTGGCGTGTAACCAACCAGATTCGGAAGGTTCCGGTTATCGTTTTTGCGGTCGTCGAGCACTGCCTCGGCTGCAGCCTTACCCACTCTGATGCCTTCGTCGATTGCTTCACGGGTTCCGGAAACGGTGCCGAGCGACCTCAGGTATGCGTCTTCAACAATCTGGGTGATCGAAGGGAATTCGTTAAGAGCGACGAAATATGCCGCAGTGATCGCCGCAACTTCCGGTGAGGCGCCCGGAGCCGCCGCGGGAGGCTTCGAGGCGAAGAACCGGTAAGGCCCTTTCAACGCTGCATTCACTGCGTCGAACATCGCCATTTGCGCGATGGTCGTGCGGACTTGGGTGCGTAACGGATTCTCGTTCACGACAGTTCCGAGGAACGTGAACCGGTTGCCCCAATCATCGAGCACTGCTGAACCTGTTAGCGCAGTGACGGGCTTGACCGGCACGTGGCCGCTTCGCGCAGTGTTCGGACCGATCGTCATGGCGAACAAAATCGCAGCGATAGTGAGTGCTGCGAAGCTAAATCTTGATTTCATTTCTGCTCCTCTCTGGATCGTTTGATTTCGATCGACACAGCGTGGGTTAAGAAACTTGCTTCCGAGGAGTAAAATGTCCGGCGTTCCCCCGACCTGCCCCGACAAGGTGTTCTTCGTCCGTGCGCCGATCGCAACGACGAAGTAACCCGATCCTTGTACTGACGTCCTTACCTGGCGCGGAATTTATTCGGAATTTTTCTTGAACGTGGTTATGGATAGGCAGGTCAACTATTTGTACGAGTTCGGCCCCTTTCGCTTGGACCCGAAGGAGCACACGTTACTGCGTGATGGACGTCCGATTCCGCTCAGGCCAAAGGTGTTTGACTTGCTGTTGGTTCTGATCGAGAACCGCGGGCACCTCGTCGACAAAGAACAGTTGATGAGCGTGGTTTGGCAGGAACAATTCGTCGAAGAAGGGAACATCAACAAAAACGTCTCAATGCTGCGCCGGGCGTTGGGCGAAGGTGATAACGGCCGGCAGTTCATTGAGACTGTACCGAAACGTGGCTACCGGTTTATCGGCGATGTCCGGAAGGTGAAGACGGACGAAGCACCCGCAGCGCAAAACATTCCGGCACGAACTCAGGCGTTTAACAGGCGTTGGATTCCTGTCCTGATCATACCCGCACTACTCATTGCCGCCGTCGCGTACTTCTTTATTGAGCGCCGTGTCGCACGGACTCCGATCATCACGTCCATCGTCGTTTTGCCATTGCAGAACCTTTCCGGCGATCCTGCGCAGGAGTACTTCGCGGACGGTATGACTGACGCTCTGATTGGAGATCTCGCGCAGCTTGGGGCGTTGCGCGTAATTTCCAGGACTTCGGCCATGCACTACAAAGGCACAAACAAATCGCTTCCGGAGATCGCGCGGGAGCTGAAAGTTGACGCGGTGGTAGAAGGGACCGTCCAGCGCTCTGGTGACCGCGTGCACGTCCGGGCACAACTGATCCATGCTCCGTCCGACTCGCACTTGTGGACGGCCGAATACGACCGCGATTTGCGCGACGCCTTCGATTTGCAGAGTGAGGTCGCGAGAGCCATAGCCAGCGAGGTGCGCATCAAGATCACGCCGGCCGAACAACGACTACTCGTTTCCAAGAGAGTGATTGCTCGTGAAGCTATCGACAATTACCTGCAAGGTCGCTACTTCCTGAACAGCCGCACAGAACAGAACATGCGGAAGGCGATCGAATTCTTTCAAAGCGCGATCCAGGCAGACCCAAACTATGCTCAGGCGTATGCAGGGCTCGCTGATTGTTACAACCAGCTCGGGACTGTGATGATTGGCGTGATGCCTCCGTCAGAAGCGAGGAAAACTGCGGAAGCCGCAGCAAAGAAAGCTCTCGAAATTGACAACGACGTAGCCGAAGCACATGCCACACTTGGTTATGTGAATTATTTCAATTGGAATTGGACCACGGCAGAGGAAGAGTTCAAACGCTCCATCGATCTCAACCCCAATTACGCCAGCGCTCACAGCCAATACGCCTACTACCTCGTCGCACTGGGGCGGTTCGATGAAGCTGTTGCCGAGACCAATCGCGCGCAGGAGTTAGATCCCCTGTCACTTTCTATCAGTGCGGGCAGGGGTTTTATCCTTGAAAATGCACGTCGGTACGAAGAGTCTATAGATCAACTCCGTCGCGTAATTGCAATCGATCCGAACTACTATCAGGCACATTGGTTCCTGGGACTTACGTATGTCGCTAACAACCAGCTTCCTGAAGCCATCAACGAAGCTGAAAAGGCAGTTGAGGTGTCTGGACGCGCACCCGCTGCGTTGGGTGTACTCGGGTTCGCCTACGGTATGGCAGGGAAGGAGCGCGAAGCTCGCAGAGTGCTGAATGAGTTGTTTGAGTTGCAGAAGCGCAGGTACGTCCCACCGATGGCTTTCATCTATCTCTACATCGGACTGGGAGACAAGGATCAAGCATTCGCGTGGCTCGAGAAATCGTATGACGAGCGCTCGAACCACCTCGCGTTTTTCAAAGTCTCGCCAACCGTAGACAGACTTCGCTCCGATCCTAGGTTTGCGCAGCTCTTACAACGAATCGGGTTGGGTTAGGCGTAAATCTTCCACAACCTCCGACTTGCTACAGCAATGGCCATTCGGGCATGGGTCGCTTCAATCTGGTTTGTTCAGATTCCGTGAGTGACGTTCCAGAGCGAAAACTTGGTTTTGGCTGGTGCTCATCCGGGTCTTTACTCAAATCTTTCGCCGTTCGGTACAGCGACTGAAGGCCATAAACTATAAGAAGAAGAGCAAGAATAATCGCCAATCCTTGAGTGGCGCGACCGAGTGAACGTGCCAGGTTGCCACTCAAGATAAACTCCTCTATCAACACGCCAAGCGTGAAGACTTGGCCAAATGCTCCCCAAAGCACCAACCCTCCGGCCAATAAAAACATCACGACATAACCACGCGTGTCCACCGCTACTACGCCATTCGAATTTACCGCAACACTTTTTCGTATCAAACCATAGACCAACGGAGCCAGAGCTATTAAGGCCGTGAACATGATTTGAAGCAACGAGTACGACGTTTTTTCCATTACGTGGGGGTGGACAGGAAAGGCCAGAGTTGTGAGAAAAGTGGTCAATATAGCGGCGCCGATCGTCACGTTCGCGCCCCAGCTTTGCTCAAAACTCCAACTTGCGCCTCCCATCGGACGGAACAAGGAAATTTTCTTTATCAGAAGAATAATCGCAGTTATCACAACGATCAGACCTGCAATTGATAGTGAAGCGAAAAAGACTCCTTTGACAACCGAAAGACCTTCCAGTTTGGGCTCGTTGATAACGATCGATAAGTAAAGATAACCCGGATCTGCGGGCTCTTGGTTCGACTTCGAATCCTTTGCGACGGCAGGTACCGCGTTAGGATTCTTAGGCGTTGCAAGAAGTCGAAGCCAACCGGATGCCGGCAACAACAGAGGCCCCCCAGAAGCAGGCATTACAGTAATGTCCAGCCGCTGGTTTACTACAGCAAACGGTTCTATCTGCGAGCCTTCACTTTTTAAGCTCTCAATCTTTGCCGTTAAAGGTGTTCCGTTGCGATCACGCAGTACTGCTGGGTCGATCCGCACCTGCTGCTGCCACCCACTCGAATTACGCAGGAGAAGGTTCGAGACGAAGGTTTTTTCTTTTCGCTCGAACACGATCGGGGTGTTATCCAGGTTGACGACCTTTGACTGGCTTTGATTGATTACGGTGACTGCACTCGGACTCAGAACCAGGGTGGAACCGCCGGCAGCGGGACTGGTAGTGGGAGCGATATTAGAAGGAGGCGGTGGTCCACCGGAAGGCGTCAAAGATGATGGTAACGGAGCTCCGGAGATCGCGGGCGGGGTCGGAGGTGTTCGACCATCATTTACCGGCAATACATACGGCAAGATGCCAGAGGCAACCGCCGTTAATACGGCCGCAGACATCAAGGTAAGTGGACGTGCCACGGTGGTCTCCTACAGATTCTTGTTTATTGAATTTTGACTCGCCCTTAACCGCAAGAGACCTCTCGAGTCATCATTGCTTGTTGTTTTCGCCTCCACTACTGATAGCGGCGCCGAGATCCTTAAGCTTGAAAGTGAATGAGAATGCGAAACGGCCAGTGTACCGTTTTGCAGGCACGGGCGTGCCGGTACCTTGCGGAATGACTTGACCCGGCCGAGTGAAACCCGGTGGGAAGTCTGCGAATTCTCCAAAGTGGATACCAGGGGTCAAGAAGATCCATGGCGTAACCCTTAACGAAGCACCTGTGAAAAAGCCGAACTTCGACGTGTCCGCTTTACCAGCAGAAATATCAAACACCGGTCCGGCCGAGATGCCGAGTCCGAAGTTTCTTCTGTTCAACCATGGCGGGTTTCCCGTTAAGAGAACAACCAAAGCCGGCCTCGTGCCCGCGCCAAAGTCTACGCCTAATACGCTTTGAGTTTGAGTTAGATCAGCCGGATTTGGTGCAGTGACGCTCGAGTAGGCCCGAGCAGGCAAACGGGTAAGTAGGAAACCTGCCGACGAGCTGAGAATACCGAAGCTCGGTGAGAAGTGAAAAGTTTTCGAACCATCTGCAACTCCGGCATATGAGGGTGTGGCAACGAGGTCCGCCGATGATGTAGCTTCGAGACGTCGCGCATGATAGAACACGGTGGGCTTGCTGAGTCTGGTGGCTAGTGCTTGATATTGCTTTCGAACTCTAGGGTAATCATCAAGGATGATCGACTCTGCTTGAGCCAACAGTTCTTCATCACAGTCGGCGGCGTTTTCAGGTAATGTCTTCTGGAGTTCTTTTACAGCTTGTTCAAAGGCGTTGAAGGCGTCGGGAATTGGTTCCCATCTCTTTCGCGTCTCGGCAACTGTAATGTATGCGACCTTGCCATCGCTATCCTTTCCAGGATGCATGACAGCAAGAAGATCTCGTAAAGTTTCAGCCTTCTGCACGACCGCTCTTATGTCATTGGAAGTCGGGCAAGTGACTCCGAGGCGAGTAGGCTGTGGTTTCGGCCTTGTGTCAGCCGCCGCGGCTTCCTGCGCAGCGCCTGTTGCGAGGCTCGTTAGCGTACGAATAGCGTCGTTGATCATATCTAACGGATTACCAGTCGGTTCAGTGACGTTTACGACAACGTTCCAGTCATACAGCGGATTAGCGTTTCTTAACGCAAAACAATAAAGGCCTGTGCGCTCCAGATGTGAATGAGAACTGCTACCGGTGTCGTAATCGAGATCCACTCGTTCTACTATTTTTTTATCGCTTAGCGGACAACCGGGGTCCTGTTGTATTGTCGGTGGTGTCCAAGGAGACGACGGTATAGTAGCAAGCCTCGCACTTTTTAACCGTTCTTGCTCGGCCGTTGTCGCAGTGCGGGGCGTCGCTTGAGGCGCGGGTGTTGAAGTGGGTGTCGCTGCCGGACCTGGATTGATGTTTGTTGGTGGGATCGGCCCACCAGAGCTCGGTTGAGTAGGTTGTGGCGTCGGAGGATTATTTGTCACAACCACGACAGTCCTTCGCGCTTTAATCATCGCGTCTAAGACATTCGTAGGAACGCCGGCCTTACGTAAACTATCAATCGTCTCTAAGGTTAGATTGAAGTCAGACGGGGTCCTGCGGATCATTTCTACAATCTGATCGGCTGGAACTCCGGCGTTAAGAAGATTAACCACCAGCTCTATGGTTAGTCCCGAGTTTTGGGTGACAGCCTTCTTTACTACTGTTTTTTGTGCGACGCCCGCGACGGGATGCGAAAGAACAAGCACGCTCAGGGAGAAGAGCGCAAGCAGTCGTTTCATTGTTTTGCCTTTGCAAGGAAAAGATCTGTGGGAAATCGAGCGCAACGTAACATGCAGAATGACAACTGTCAATAATCTAGCCGACGGCTTTGATTTTTGTTACTTTGAAGCGCTAAAGATTAACCGGAGGCGCAGCGTCAGTATGCCAAAGAAGACGAAGAAGAGCGGTGTTACCAGGAAAGCGAGCAAGCGCAGCACGAAGCAGACTCGCTCCCGTCACGATAGGATTAGTCATCCATTACCACCTTTAAGATCCGAGGCAGGCGCGGTTGATCGCCGTGAGGAATTTGCAGAGTTAAGCACCGCACCACGCCCTGATCTGGAAGCCGAACAAGCGTTTGTCGCAAGCAAGCTAAAGCTACTCCGAACACATCCCTACCTGCACCCTGCGGATCGTGAGGCAGCGGTAGGTAAGTTCAGGGGAGTCTACGCCGCCGAGGATATTGGCCCTGTACCCGGCGGGGTCGGGTATGGAGCGTTCTACAACTCTGCCTTCAAGGTCGGCTTCGCGACGGGAACTGCAATCAGTTGGGAGATTATTTGTCCTATGCTACCTGGGGGGAATGTCAACACCTGGCTTTATGTGACAGCGACAAACAGATCGAGCAAGGGCGTCGAGGCTTTTGTGGCTTATCAAGGGCAAAACGCGTTCACCTTCAATATTTTTGATTGGGCCAAGCCAGCGGCCGACCGCTGGCAAAACCCTACGCCCTTCGCAAATTTAGGAGACTATTTGGGAATCGAATCGGCACATGGCAATCAATGCCAGGTAATCGCGGTGATGAATACAACCTTCCAGCAGAGCCCTGGGATTTGGGTAAACGAAGTTCGACTGCTGAACATTAAGGCAAACCAGTGGAACCTCGTTTATCAATTCAGTTATCAAGCTAGCTTGCAGGATCAAGTCGGTGATTTCGTTGGCTCCTGGGGACCGATAGTCGAAACATTTCAAGACGCGTACTCCGGCACAAACCTGATGGGATCGTTGAAAACACAGATCCTGAGTCGCGACGCTGCGGGCAACTGGAGCCAGTGGAACCAACTGAGTCCGACGCAGAGTGACTTTCGCGCCGACAACAAAGGCTTCGTAACTACTTTCCTGGATCCAAATTATAGTTGGGGAGTGGTTAGCTAATGTCGAAATCTATGGAGCAGCTTACACATGTCTAACAAGTCGGACTCATCACCACCGGGGCCTGATGCGAGAGACTGCGTTGATCGGAGAGAGCAGTTTCGACAATTAGCGAACAAGGGTGACAGCACTGAAGCCGAACGCGCATTCCTTGCTAACAAAATCGAGTTAATTCAGACCGAGGCCACTCTAAGCGACGAAGAGAAACGAAGTATCATCGCTGAGTTACGACAGCGGCTGGCTTCACTCGATGCCGACACTAAGCCTCGCTGAACCTTCATATCTAATTAATTCTTCGGCTTCGGCAGCTCGTTGAACTTCAACGGCGGCAGCGCGATCTTTGTTTTGCTGACATCGCCGCCACGCAGATACTCGACGATCGCCTGCTGCACGCGCATGTCAACCAACATACTCTCGTGACCCGCTTTCTCGACTATGAGATGAGTGCTGTTTCTAAACGTCTTGCGCACTTCATCCGCTTGAAACGGCGGCGTGTTGTTGTCGAGCGTGCCGCTGAAGAATAGCGTCGGAACGCTGGTGTGAATTGGTGAACGAAACTTATCACCGAGATCGGGACTTCCAACTGCCTCATCAATACCTGGAAACGGAAAGTTCACCATGTGGCCCAGCATCGCTGTTTTCGCTTCTTCTTCGATCTTCGCCATGCGTGCTTTGGTCGTGCCTGACGACGCATCCATGACAACCGTCATCAGCGAAATTCCTGCACCGAACTGGTTGTAACGTTTCTCGGCGAATCTCGACAGGATCGAGTAATCGCCCTGGTGCATCGTGTAGAACCACGCAGGAAATATCGGCAGGTCATTGCTATCACCTAAATCTCGCATGATGAGAAACTGGAGCCCTCTCTTTCCGATCTTCAAGTCTACCGGTTTCCTGGTACGCTGATCTGTGACCTGCACGGTGACAGGCTCTTTCTCGAGACGCGTCAGAACTTCTCTTAACATTCCGACGAGATCAGGAACCTTGCCTTCGAGCTCTGCAGCAGCGGCCGCGAGTTTTGCGAGTCGCTTCAATGAGGTATCCGAGGTGGACGGTAGCTTGTTTGTATGGTCCGGTCCTTCAGTCCCGATCAAAATGACGCGATTGAGGTTTGGGCCGTGATAGCGAATGCACGCCAGTCCCAAATGTGTGCCGTAACTGAAACCGACAAGGTTTAGCTTCTCCGCGCCTAATGCTTTCCGCACATCCTCGACGTCATTTGCGCTTTCGATCGTGTTGTAGGCCTGTATGTCGACGCCCAGGCTGCGGAAATAATTCACTGCCGCAACTGTCCGTTCTCTAAAAGCACGCAGTGCGACATCGTTGTCGGCAAACACGTCGAGTGGCAACGCTTCACTCGAGAGGCGCGAGAGATTTGGTTTCGACCGGCCGACTCCGCGCTGGTCCAACAGGATAACGTCGCCTACTTCACGCAGCTTCATGAACGCGCGCATGTACTCCGGCGCTCGCGCGATATTGATCGCCCAAGAACCTGGCCCACCGTCGAGATAAACAACGGGAAACCCGGGCTTTTCCGCTGTGCTTTTCAACCTCACGAACGCCAGTTCGATCAGGTTCGTTTTGGGATTGCTGCGGTTTTCTCTGACGACGAGCCGTCCCAACTCCGCCGCGACATTCTGGCCCTCGAACGGAATCGTGAACGGTTCAAACTTGAGATCGCCGTCCTTCCGGTCTGCGGGCGTTGTTTGTGCTGACGTGACTGAAAAGAGTAACAGTGTAAGAAACAGAATTTTCATGTTTTTGATTTAAGTCGAGCCATCATCGCCGCCACAATCACACCAACGGTCTCCGTTACTAATAACAGCAACGCAGTGATACGAAACAAGCCGCGCGCGTCGCCCGGAGGCAGGTGGGCCACGTGATCTTCAGAGATGATGATGTAGTGATGGACCGCGCCAAAGAGGAGCGCGCCGAGCATCGAGCCAAGTAAAAGCCACACACCCGCTCTCACATATCTTGTCCACGACAAGACAAGTGCGACCAGCGGCGCCAGCAGAATAACTACGATGACATACACCTGTTGCCAGCTTGCGAGCTCAATCGCCAAACGTGTGTGCGCCTGCCCGTGGAGCACAACAACAACCAGGTGAGCCAATACTGCGAGCGTCACCACCCACGCGATCCGATGGTTTACCGGGGAACGCATTCGTTTAGAAGATGTTTTATCCAGCATTTTCGGTAGTCGTATTTCGGAGCCAGACGCCGATGCCCCAGGAAAGTCGGCGCCACGCCGAGGCTTCGGGGAATAACACTTCGAGCTTCGATGGACCAGGGAAGCCACCGATAACGGCAGTTTGATCACCTGCGGCTCTGAACAAGCCCAGATAACGACCCTCCTTTCGGAGGAAGAGCCCCTCGAGAATCTCAGGTTCCTTTCCATCCAGAACCTCGGCCCCAATCGACTCCAATGCTTTACGCCGTTCCAACCCAGACGGCACGGATTCATACCCCAGCATGCTCGTCTGGAGGTCGATCGGATCGCGTGCACCGATCCAGGCTGATCCCGAACGCTGAAGTGCCAGGTCGTCGAAGGTCATACCCGCCTTCGGTAGAAAGTCGAGGGCGGGGCTTTCGAAAGCAAAGAATTCGTCGCCACGATCTTCGAACTCGAAGACGGTCAGGCCTGATATCTGGCCGGCCTCTCGGAGAACAAAGGGCCAATCCTCGGAAATCTGAGACTCGTCCCCGTCGTCCTCATCGAGGCCGAACTCAAGGTAAAGGTAGTCGTTAAATCTCTTCTTCAAACTCTCCATTTTGACTTTCATACCTCTAGAAAGAACGAATGCCAAAGATTTGGCCCACAAAAATGCACATACTTTTGTGGCTTACATTCGACGAGCGATTTCGTCCATCACCTCAACCAAAACTCTGCTGAGCGGCTTGCCGAGACTGCGCCCCACGCTGGTGTTCACTTGCACAGCAACTGCGATTTTCTGCTCCGGGAAGTACATCATGTCGGTCATGTACCCGGGGAAGAAGCCGCTGTGACCGTACGATGTTCCGGCCGGCGTCTTGCGAATGATTGCGCCGAGGCCATATTTGCTTTCGCGTCCGAGCATTGGAGCAGAAACACCGTCGACGACTTGCGGCAGGAGGTCAGGCGAGAATGCCTTGCCCTCGTAAAACATCCTGGCCCAACGCGCGAGATCGTGCGCCGTCGAAACGTAGCCACCGCCGGTCCATTCAAACTGCGGGTTGACCGAAAACTTCCCGTTCACGAGCATTGCATCCGTGCCGCCGAATGGATTGTTCGGACCTGCATAACCCTGGACCACGCCTTTCAATCTGGGACCATCTTGCGGAATCGTGTCAGATAACTTCAGCGGTTTGAGGAGTCGCCTGTTTGCTTCGTCGTAGAACTTTCTGCCTGTGACCTTTTCGATGATCATTCCCAACACGATGTAGTTCGTATCTGAGTAGTCCCAGCCCTTGCCGGCCTCGAAGGGCGCTTTTTCGTCGAGTAAATAGGCGACTAGCTCTGCGGGTTTCCATACTTTGTCCGGATTCGCGGTGAGATCTTTCGTGAACTGCTCTTTGAATTCATAACGCACGAGACCGCTGGTGTGGTTCATCAACTGGCGTACGGTGATGTCTTTAGCGTTTGGCAGACGCGGAAACCACTGTTCATGGCCAAGATATTTTTCAATCTTGTCGTCGAGTCCGATCTTGCCTTCTTTGATCAACTGCAAGGCGGTTGCGGCAGCAAATGTTTTCCCAACGCTGCCTGCGGGCATTCGGTCAGTCGACCTCATCGGAGTTCTGGTTTCGCGGTCTGAAAAGCCAACTGCGAGCCCGAACGATTCGCCATTCGGAAGCACGACGCCGAGTGTCGCTCCGGGAAAGCTTCCCGCCTTGTGCCATTCATCGAGTTTGAGTTGAAGCGCTGTTTTTAATGTGGTTGTAGACTGTCCGCAAACCACAATCGCGGAAAGCAAGCAGACGATGAAGGGCTGAATTATTTTTCTCATGTTTCGGCGATAATAGCAGGTTATGCGCGCGCTAGAGTAAACTTGCACGCCGCACAATGACAGATACAAGGAGAACGAATGGAACGTAAAGTCGCAAGTGATTACCCGCAGGAGTTGTTGGATCTCTTTCACGAATACCAGCACGGCGACATCAGCCGGCGCACCTTCCTCGATCGTGCCGCAAAGTTCGCGGTCGGCGGTCTGACTGTAGCAGCAATCTTCGAAAGCCTCAGACCCAACTACGCTTGGGCGCAGCAGGTCCCGCCCGACGACAAACGCATCAAGGTCGGTTACGAAACCGTGCAGTCTCCGGAAGGAAACGGCTCGATCAAAGGCTACCTCGCGCGCCCATCAAAAAGCGGAAAGCTTCCCGTCGTGCTCGTGATACACGAGAACCGCGGGCTCAATCCCTACATCGAGGACGTCGCGCGACGACTTGCGCTCGCGAACTTCATCGCCTTCGCACCAGATGGTCTGACGTCCGTCGGCGGCTACCCCGGCAGCGACGAAAAAGGCGCCGAAGCTTTCCGCAAGGTTGACGGAAAGAAGATGACGGAAGATTTCGTCGCGGCTGCCAAGTGGCTCAAAGCGCGCTCCGATTCAACACGCAAACTCGGCACGGTGGGTTTTTGTTTCGGTGGCGGGATGGTGAATCAACTGGCTGTGCGGCTCGGCCCTGATCTTAATGCCGGCGTCGCGTTCTATGGACGTCAGGCGGGCGTAGATGATGTCCCGAAGATCTCCGCGCCGCTGTTGTTGCAATACGCGGGCAACGATCAACGCATCAACGAAGGCATCGCAGCTTACGAAGCGGCGCTCAAGGCCAACAACAAGGTATACCAGGTTTACATGTACGACGGTAAACAGCACGGCTTCCACAACGACACGACTCCGCGCTACGACGAAGAGGCCGCCAAACTTGCGTGGTCACGCACGCTCGAGTTCTTCAACAAACACCTTCGGTGATCTGCGTCCTCTGTGTTGGAATCATCTTTCACACAGAGGACACTGAGATACACATAGGACCACAGAGACATCCTTTTTCGCGTAACGCGAGTCAAAGGAGATGTCGATCCCCGCAGACCGCGGACGAACCGAATTACCATCTTCCGCGACGTATCTTCTCAAGCAAGTCTTCGCTGCTTGCTAAAGGTCAAGACAATGAAAACCCTCCTCTTATTACTAGTCCTGGGACTGTCGTGTGCAACCACGCTTGCCGCCCCGCCGCCCTCAAAGAAAATGAAGGCGTTCACGTCAGAACGTGAACTGCGACAGTATTTTGCCAGGATAGCCGAGAGACAAAAGCGAGTCGTTAAGGGGACGATGTACTCAATGACCGAGACTGTAAATGTCTCGGCTGCGGTTGTGACAGTTCAGGCCGCTGACGAATCAGTTACCAACACGCAGACCGCAGGCGTCGACGAGGGTGGCATCGTCAAGCTGCACGGCGATCATCTCGTCATACTGCGTCGCGGACGACTCTTCACCGTGGCAATCGGCGACGGTACTTTGAAACCCATTTCGACCATCGATGCATTCGGTCCGGATATGGATCCTCGGCGTGCGTGGTACGACGAGATGCTTGTGTCTGGCGATACGATCGTCGTTATCGGTTACAGTTATGAACGCGAAGGGACGGAAGTCGGTTTATTCAACATCGATGCACAGGGTCAACTCACTTATCGATCTACGTATCACCTGCGCTCAAACGATTACTACTCCTCGCGCAACTACGCGAGCCGGCTTATCGGCAACAAACTAATCTTCTACAGTCCACTCTACGTTCAATCCAGCGGCGATCAGGATCCGTTTCAGTCTCTCCCCGCAGTACGCAAATGGCACAAGGAGGCCACGCCGAAGGAATTTCGTCGCATCGTTGACGCGAATCGCATCTACCGTCCGGAAGCCGAGTTCGACGTTCAGTACGGCGTGACCCTGCACACTGTAACGATCTGCAACCTCGCTAATCGCGGTTTCGATTGCGAGGCAACGTCAGTCATTGGCCCAGCGGGGAACGTCTTCTACGTTTCGCCGGATTCGGTTTACGTGTGGGCCAGTTCATGGTCGAACGAGGGCAAAAAATACTCGTCACTTCTTTTTCGCATGCCGCTCGATGGTTCCGGTCCGGCCGCGTTGCAGGTGACTGGTGGTCCAGTTGATCAGTTTTCCTTTTTGCAGAGTGAGGATCGTCATCTCAACGTGCTGGTGCGTTCGAGATCAAACGGCGATGGAATGTGGGCGGCGGAAGTTTCAGAGGGAGACGTAGCGTTAATGCGCATTCCGCTGTCGAGTTTTTCGGATGGCAGCCAGATGGTGCCGGCGACAAGTTACCAGCAATTGCCAGAACCAGCAGGGTATTATTTCCAAAATCGTTTTGTAGGCGATTATCTGATTTATGGGACGGGCAGTGGTTGGGGATATACTGAGCTCGCCTCAGCAACAAAAGATCTGTTCCTCGTGGAGTTCGTGCGCGGCACCGTGCATCGAATGAGCCTGCCGCATGGCGTCGATCGCATCGAGCAGATGGGCACGGGCGCCGTCGTCCTTGGCAGTGACGGAAAGAATCTGCACTTTGATTCGATTCGTTTGAAGCCGCAGCCCGAGATCGTCTCGCGTTACATGCGGCCGGCAGCGTCGCAAGGCGAGTTGCGGAGTCATGGGTTCTTTTATAAGCCTGCTGGTAACGACTCCGGAACACTCGGATTACCGATAAGCCGGCCCGGACGGCCTGGATACCAGCACCTTTTCGAATCGTCTGCCGCGATCCTGTTTTTGCGCAATGAAGCGTTTCAGTTTCGCTTAGTTGGGGAACTCGAGGCGCAATCTGAAAAGGCAATCGACGATCAGTGCCGCGCCTCGTGCGTAGACTGGTACGGGAACGCGAGGCCGTTGTTCCTGCGCGATCGAGTCTTTGCATTGCTCGGTTATGAATTGGTGGAAGGGAAGTTGGACCAGGGTCGCATGACCGAACTGCGAAGAATCACTTACGCGCCACAGTCAGCGGCCAGCAATTAAGCCTGTTTGAGTCGCGCGTATTCTTCTCTCGCACTATCGTAAAGAGCCTTGGTGTTTTTCACCCAGTCGATTCGTGACACCAGGCTAAAGCCTGGTGTGAATG
>JBIOUJ010000172.1:0-9886 GCA_044867025.1 Pyrinomonadaceae bacterium
CGAAACCATCACGATAGTGCGTGTCGCGTCGACACCCGCGAATTGTCAAAACCGAGTCGTGCAATTCGATCTCCAACTCGTCAATACAAACACCCGCAAGGTCGACTTTCACGACCCAGCCGTCAGACACACGATAAACATCGGCGGCTGGATTCCACAGCCGCCCAGACGGTACCACTCGCCGACCACCCTGGATCAGCGAGAAATCACGATTCGTGTTTCGCATGACGAGAGAATAAGGGAAAATAAGCCGCAGATCTACACCGATACCACGGATTCAATCCGTGGTATCTGTATAAATCCGCGGCAAAGTCTTATCCGAAAACCCTGTTCCAGAACGACGAACCCTTCGAGATCTCCTCGATAGCGTCTGCCAGTTCGCGATCGTTCCGTGTTTCTACGGCGATGTCGGCCATGGAGATCATGCCAACCAGGTAGCTATTCTCATTGCAAACCGGAATGCGGCGTACCTGTTTGTCTCCCATCTTCCGAATCACGTCGACGACGCGATCGTTAGGATGCGCAGTGTGAATGTCTACCGACATAATGTCTTCGGCACGAGTGCTGGCGCAATCCTTGTTCTCGGCAACAGCGCGTATGACTATATCCCGATCAGTAATTAAGCCAATTAGTCTGCCGCGAGCGTAATTGCGGCCTTCATATTTTATTGGTTCTCCTTCTCTGCCATTACCGACAGGATTGTCATACTCGACCACCGGAATCACACCCGTGTCTTCCTGCTTCATCATCCGACCGACTTCCACGAGCATCGTGTCGCGCGTGGCTACCACCAGGTCGCGCGTCATGATGTCGCGGCAACGCAACCGGGAGCGTTCCGGAGCGTAGTATTCCCGGTCCCTGCTCCCGGAAAGATCGCCGCGAATGTCGTAGAGTGAGCTGCGGCGGCCCTCATCGCGACCGCGATAGTCGCCGTAGCGCGGTTCGTCATAGTCATATTGGGCGCGTTCGCCGTATCGGCCACTGTTGTAATCAGGCCGCCGTTCGGTGTCGAACTGACGCCGGTTTCTGTATTGTTCGTCGTAATCGAACTGCTCACGTCTATAACGCTCTTCCCGGGGATAGTTCCTGTCGTCCAGGTCCTCTCTATATCTGGCCATTGCTTCCCTCCTTACCAGGATCATGAAAACCTTGGGGGCTCGGGGGCAATTAAATCTGTTCCACCTCCGCGATCAATTGCACGCGCGACATTATCTCGAGCGTACCGACCTCGATCGGCGTAGCTACGGCTCCTGCCTGCGCCGCCATCGATTCCATGCGATACATCGGCTGAGGTGGTCGTGGTTGAAATCCTTCTTCCTGAACCTCGATGACGCGCGTTACGCGGCCGCCGAGTGCCTGCGCGATCACTTGCGCTTTGCCCATTGCTTCGCGTGTTGCTTCGCTGAGCGCTCGATCGCGTGCCTGGCGATCCTGTCGCAATGTAAAGGCGATTCCCGCAACATCATTCGAGCCGGCTTGTGCTGCGGCATCGATCACGGTTCCGACCTTCGTCAGATCGCCCATCGTTACTGTGACGCTGTTGCGCGCTTCGTAGCCGACGATCGACGGTGGTTGATTCTCCTTGTAGACGCGCTGCGGCTGAAGACTGTAGCCGCTCGTTTTAACTTCCGCGCCCGTTCCGGCCGCTGCTTTTAGTGCACGGACGACTGCGTCTGTTTTCGTAGCGTTTTCCTGTTGTGCGTCAAGTGCGCGTCTGCCTTGCGTTACGACGGCGATAGTCAGGATCGCTGTGTCGGGTTGTGCTTGAACGATCGAATCACCGGCGACCATGACGCGTGTTGTTCGGTGGCCGCCGCCACCGGTGGCGACTCCCTGTGCGTCTCCTTCACCGACGGGCGTAATCGATTTCACTTCGAACGGAGTGCCCTCCATGAAGGTGGTCATCACGTCTTTCGTTTCGCCGATTGCTTCGACGTTCGTTCCCTCCTTGAACCACGAGTTCTTGTCGTAGTTTTTGGAGTTCAGAATTAAGAATTTTTTGTCGGCATCGACGATGAGCCAGCCGCCGGCTTCCACGGTTTTTTGAAGTTTGCCGCGTACGGTGATTTCCTTTGCGTGCAGGACGGTTGCAGCCCCAAGAATAACGGCGATAACGGCCAAAAGGCCTGTTCTAAGTGTTAGTCGCTTCATAGTCTCTCCTCTTCTGGTCCTAGAATCTCACAGCCGGGAGAGAGTTGAAACGGGCCGCGAAGATTAGGAACGCGCGAGCGAGAAAAACTTGCCGGCAACTTGTCATTCTGGTTCTGCAAAACGTGTTTTGTTACCATCCATCCCATGCAATCATTCGATACTAAGACTGATGACGGAGCGCCGCCGTCCAGCCCCACAGAAACTTTAGTTGTGGGCGGAACTGAAGACCTGCGGCCAGGCGCCTGCATCAGTGTTGAGCTACCCGATGGCAGCGAACTAGCTGTATACAACGTGAATGGCGAATACTATGCCACCGAGAATTTCTGTCCACATCGCGGCGCGCGGCTGACGGAAGGTGTGTTATGCGGGCACGTGATCGAGTGTGGGCTGCATGGGTGGCAGTTTGATGTAAGGAGTGGGGAATGCTTGACCGTGCCGGACAGGATCAAAACGTATTCGATTCTCGTCGAAGAGATCTAATTAAGATCGTTTTTATCCGTGAAATCTGTGGTTAAATTACCCGTCGTTTCCGATCGCCTCAACCGGACAACAGCTCATCGCTTCATCACAAAGCGCCTTCTCATCATCAGTCTGCGGCTGCTTGTAAACAAACGAGTAGCTGTTCTCATCAGACCGCATGAAGTTATCCGGCGCGGTGTCGCGGCAGACGTCGCAATCGATGCACGACGAATCCACATAATACGCACCGCAGACGTTCTCTTTTACTTTTTCGTTTTTGTCAGGCACGCCGAATCTGGCCGTCAGGGATGCGTCATCTCGTGTGCGATGACCCACTGATCAAACTGTTCACCAGTCAGAAAACCGAGCTCAATTGCTGATTCGCGCAAACTGATTTTCTTCTTGTGAGCGTTCTTTGCAACCTGGGCGGCTTTGTCGTAACCGATGTGAGGGTTCAGGGCGGTAACGAGCATCAGGGAGTGTTTTAAATGCTCGTCAATCTGTTCCCGATTGATCTCAATTCCCGAAATACAAAACTCAACGAAGCTGTGTATCGCATCGTGCAACAGCCTCACCGAGTGGAGAAAGTTGTGAATCATCACGGGCTTGAATACATTCAACTCGAAATTCCCCTGCGATCCACCAAAACTGGTCGCGAGATCGTTTGCAAAGACCTGCACCGCGACCATCGTCATCGCTTCACTCTGCGTCGGGTTGACTTTACCCGGCATGATCGAGGACCCCGGCTCGTTTTCAGGCAGAACCAACTCACCTAAACCGCAGCGCGGTCCCGACGCCAGCCAGCGAACGTCGTTCGCAATCTTCATCAGCGACGCGGCCAGCGTTTTGATCGCGCCGCTCGCAAACACCAGCTCGTCGTGCGCTGACAGCGCTGCAAACTTGTTCGGCTGCGATTTGAACGGCAAACCCGTCAGTTCGGCGATCTTCTTCGCGGCTCGTTCGCCAAACTCCGGATGTGAATTCAATCCTGTTCCGACTGCCGTGCCGCCGATTGCAAGGTCGAGCAGACCGGGCATTGCGGCTTTCATTCGATCGATATCGCGCTCGACCAGGTTTGCCCAGCCACCCATCTCCTGACCGACCGTCAGTGGCGTGGCGTCCTGAAGGTGTGTCCTTCCGATCTTCACGACATCCGCAAACTCCTGCGCCTTCGCTTGAATCGCGTCCTGGAGTTCCCGAACGCGTGGAATGAGTTTATTCAACTGCTCCGCCGCGGCAATGTACATCGCGGTCGGGAACGTGTCGTTTGACGACTGCGACATGTTGACGTCGTCGTTCGGATGAATCGGCTTCTTACTTCCCAACTCGCCGCCGGCAAGCTCGATCGCACGGTTCGAGATCACTTCGTTGGCGTTCATGTTGGTTTGGGTGCCGCTGCCAGTCTGCCAAACACGCAGAGGGAAGTGATCGTCGAGCTTTCCTTCGATCACTTCGTCGCACGCCTGGACGATCAATTTCGTTTTGTCTCGCGGGAGTTTGCCGAGGTCTTCGTTGACGAGGGCGGCGGCTTTCTTGAGAATGCCGAGCGCGCGAATCATCTCGCGGGGCATGCGGTCGTTGCCGATGTTGAAGTGATGTAAAGACCGTTCCGTCTGTGCGCCCCAGTAGCGATCAGCCGCTACCTCTATCGCACCCATCGAATCGGTTTCTACTCTCGTCGGAGCCACAAACGGATCTTGCCACAAAAAAGCACAAAAAGCACAAAATGAATATTTCATTTGCGCCTTTTGTGCCTCTTAGCGGCTTCTATTTGTGCCTTTTTGTGGCTTAGCGGCCTATCGCGTCGCCGACGTCTTCTATTGCTTCCCCAACTTTCCTGCGGGCTTTGCCGTAGCCTTCCTGTATATTGCCACCAGCGTCTTCGGCTCGACCCTCAGCCTCGAGCTCATCGTCGTCGATTGCTCGACCGATAGTTTCTTTCGTTTTGCCTTTTGCCTGATCCAGTTTTCCCTCTAGTTCGTCTCTATTCGGTAAACCCATGTCATAACCTCCCTTAGTTTTAGTAATGCGTTACTCCGTCCGAACGTGCTCGCCTCCGAGCTCAGTCAACAAGTCTTCAAGCCGGTCGACTTCCTCATCGCTGCGTGCTTCCACGCCGATCAAAATTCCACCACCCTTGATTCCAGCCTCGTAAACCTTCGCGCGATATTCAGGAATTCCCGCGCCAACCAACGCGCCAATCACTCCGCCTGCTGCTCCACCAGCGCCCGCGCCGGCGAGTGCGGCTGCAATCGGACCAGCAATCACGAGATTGATTCCCGGCAGAAACAGCGTCGTTCCCACTGCCGCAATCGCTGCGAGCACGGCACCGACAGCTCCGCCCGCCGCAGCGCCAATGCCCAAACCGTCGGCAGCGTGCGAGCGTGTCTGAATGGCAAATTCCTTCGTTCGAGTAGCGTCTGACATGAGCACACTGATATCGTCGCGTGAAAAACCTCGCTTCAATAGCGCATCAACCGCGGACTCAGCAGCTACTTTGCTCTTAAAAAGTGCTGTCACTAATCGTGCCTTGGTCATACAATCCTCCCAACAAACAGTGTCTTTCACCTGACATGGGCAACCGTTGTGCCGAGTGGCGAGGCTGCGAAAATGTTGAATTTACTTAGAGATTACTTTCGCGTACGGGCATAAACCATCCACCCGACGCGATTGCTGTTTGACTTTGGTACGGACGTTTAAGATTGAACATTCTGCAGGTCAGTTCGGCATCATCATTCGGCGGCGGCGAGCGTTATGTTGCTGATCTCACGAACTCACTGATTGCGCGCGGACACAATCTCTTCGCAGCGCTGCGATCGGGGTCTCCCTTGATTCGTCACCTGAAGTTGCCCAAGGAAAACATTCTGACTCTTCCGTTGCGCAATGCGATCGACGTGCCGAGCGCGCACGAACTGGAGCGATTCGTGCGGCGACAGCGGATCGACGTCGTGCATGCGCACATGGCGCGTGATTACTCGCTTGCGTCGTACGCGGCGCGCCGGAATCGACAGGCGAAATTCGTGGCTACGCGTCACGTGTTGTTTCAACTGAATCGACTTCATCGTCACACGCTTGCGCGAGCGACGCGCGTGATTGCAGTTTCGTCGGCTGTCGCGAAGGAACTTCGGCGCGTAGTTAATGAAAAGCAGATCGCGTTGATTCCGAATGGGATTGACGTGGAGCGGTTTGAAAGCGCGCGCGTTGGGTTTGATCGCGCCGGGTTTTTGCGAGGCCTGGGTCTGGCAGAGAATTGTTTGTTGGTTGGGAGTGTTGGTGAGTTACGGACGCTGAAACGACACGACGATTTCATTCGAGCCGCGGCGCGGATCGTTTCAAGATTTCCTGAAACGCACTTTGTGCTTGCTGGAGTTGATACAGCCGGCGAGGTTCGCAAGCAGCTCGAGAAGCTCGTCGTCGAACTTGGATTGAAGGATTGTTTTCACTTTTTGGGGTGGGTTGATGAGGCTGAAGAGTTGTTGTGCGCGATGGATGTATTCGTTTCGGCTTCCGAGACCGAATCGTTCGGGTTGGCAATGGCGGAAGCGATGGCCGCTGGGACGCCGGTTGTAGCAACACGCACCGAGGGCGCACAGGAAGTCATCGAAGATCAGAAAACGGGGCTGCTGGTTCCGATTGGCGACGTGGATCAAATTGCGGAAGCAGTAGTCGCACTCCTCGCAAATGCGGAGCGACGTCGCGAAATGGGCGCGCACGCACACGACGCCGCAAAAACCAAGTTCAGCCTAAATCGAATGGTTGATGAAATCGAGAAAATTTATTCCACGGATTAAAGCTGATAAATGCGGATTGATCCGCATTCATCCGTGAAATCTGTGGCTAAAGCTTGTCGATCTTTGCCGCGAGGATGAAATCGCTTTCCGTCAACCCATCGATCTTGTGCGTCCAGATCGAAATCTCCGCCGACCCCCACCCAAAACAGATATCCGGATGATGCCCCTGCTCCTCCGCAAGCTCACCGACGCGATTCACAAACGCGAGCGATTCCCGAAAGTCTGAAAACTTGTACTTCTTCTTCAGGTGATGCTCATTCTCCACTTCCCAGCCGTTCAATTCCGGCAGGAGTTTCGCGATCTCTTCCCCCTGAAGCGGCGGCACGCCACCGCGACACGGCACACATTCCTTAGCTGATAGTCCGCTCATAAGTTTTCCAACGCCTTCTTTAACATTGCTATCTGTCCCGCATGATATAGATCGTGTTGCACGCCGCCATGAAGCGTCACGTACACACTCGAGAACGGGATGTTTGGATCTCTCATTATCGGTTCATTCAACCGCGACTCGTCAACTTTCGCAATTGCGTTCAGCAGTTCGCGATGATTGTCGATCAGGTGTTGCTTTGTACTTTCCCACGCTGCTTCACTCGTGTCGTTGATAGGCCGCCAGTCTTCGAGATCTGTCAGTTGCGCAGGATCGCCTTCGAGTCGACGCTTGCACGCGCGCTCCCACGCCGCAATGTGCAGCGTCAACTCCCAAATCGAATGCGCGCCGGGGATCGGGTGCGCGGCAGCTTGTTGTGCAGTGATGCCTTCGAGCAACTTCAGCACCGATGGTCCGTGCCATGCTTCGCCTTCAAACGCGCGGTGAAACTGATCTCGAATCCGTTCGACTTCACTAGTCGAACGTTTTTCTTGAGGGATCATTGTTAAATTCCTCCGGTGCTCCGCATTCTACAATTTCCTTTGATTGCGTGATAGGCTACGACGCATCGATGAAGCAGGTTGCGATTTTCTGTGATGGCTCGAGCCTGGGGAATGGACAGGCCGCGGCCCGCGCCGCCGCAGTTGCGCTGTTGGGTTACAAGGGTTATTGGCGCGCTGTCGGAGAATATCTGGGTGTCGCGACAAACCAGCAGGCCGAGATCGCCGCTGCCGCCGTGGGGCTCGAAGCGTTGCTCCAGCCGTGCCAGGTTAGCGTTTTTACCGATTCGCGGTATGTTGTGGAGACGATGAACGGGCGCTTTAGGCGCAAGGCGAATCTTCCGTGGTGGCAACGACTCGACAAGGCCGCCGCAGCGCACAAAATTCGCTGGGAATGGACGCGCGGACACGCGGGGCATCTGCTTCAGGAAGCCGCGGATAGCGCCGCCCGACGCATCGCCGCCGCCGGCCACGCGGAGGAATCGATCCTGCGTGACGCCGTGGATAAGATCGGAACCGTTGAAGCCGCGGATCTTCACGAATAAGCGCGGATTGATCCGTGCCGGGTTGATCCGTGAAAATCTGTGGCAATATAATTTCGCCTCCCCTTATCGACTACTTTTGGACAAGGAAATAGTGCCTCTCGCGCTCAGAATCAAACTGCTCTGCCTGCTGCTCGTTGTGCCGTTTATCACCGAGGCACAGGACCCGTTTCGCGGCTGGCAGTGGCAAAACCCGCTCCCACAGGGAAACTCGATCCACTCCATCAGATTTGCCCCGGATGGGAAACGCGGCTGGGCGGTCGGCGCGAGCGGCGTCATACTCTCGACGAACAACGGCGGATTCGATTGGGAAGAACAGACAAATCCTTCGAGCACGACACTCTACTCGATCTACGTCAAGGATCGTTCCCGCGTGGTAGTCTCAGGCGCGCGCGGCGTGGTCCTCACGACATCGAACGGTGGCGGCAGATGGGTGCTGCGACAAACCGGCATTCGCGATCATCTCTTTGCAGTAACTTTTGCGCCGAAGAACCCTTTGCTCGGTTGGGCCGTTGGCTCCTTTGGTGCGATCATCGCGACGACTGACGGTGGCAAAACCTGGAAACCTCAGAACAGCCAAACAACCTCTCACCTGTTTTCGATCGCCTTTGCCGACGGGAAGACCGGAATCGCCGTCGGCGCACACGGAACGCTCCTCGTGACGTCTAACGGCGGCGGCGATTGGAAGAAGACGAAGAAGCTAACTGACTTCGCGCTGACAGGCGTCGTCTTTACGACCGAGAAGAAGGCCACAGCCGTTGGTTATCGTGCCACCATTCTCCAGACTGAGAACGCCGGCGAAACATGGACCACCAAGGACGCGCTTGTCACCACAGATCTCAACAGCGTCTTCTTTTATGACGAGCTGCACGGTTGGGCCGCAGGTGATGGTGGCGTTGTGTTAACGACCGGCGACGGCGGCAACATCTGGTTGCCGGTCAACGTGCGCACCGGTCCGAAGCTCACGACGCTCTTCTTTTCAGACGAGTCTCTCGGTTGGGCCGCAGGCGCTGACGGCCTCGTCGTGCGCACCGACGACGGCGGATTGTCTTGGCTCCGGCTCACAGAAGGCGGCCGCGACGACATCGCGAATATCTTTTTCATCGACAACTCTCACGGTTGGGCCGTCGGCGAACGTGGCAAGATTCTCTACACCAACTCCGGTGGTAAGAATTGGACCATCCGGCCCTCAGGTACGACTACGGGTCTGAACGCGATCACCTTCACGACTGAAAAATCAGGTTGGGTAGTCGGCGACAAGGGGACGATCCTTCGTTCCGTGAATGGCGGTGTAACGTGGTCGACCGTTCCGAGTCCCGCGAAAGAAGATCTGTTCGGAGTCTCGTTTGTTTCGGAGACGGAAGGTTGGACGGTCGGAGCGCGCGGTGCGATCTGGCACACGAAGGACGAAGGCGTGAGTTGGGAATTCCAGCCATCAAATTCTCTCAGTTGGCTCGAGGACGTGAAGTTTATCGACGCGCAGCATGGAGTCGCGGTTGGCTCGAGCGGAACTATCCTGCGCACTGAAGATGGCGGTGAGAAGTGGACGCGCGTCGATCGCAATCTGAAGGAATGGTTATACGCGCTCGCGTTTGCCGACACGCAACGTGGTTACATCGTTGGCGCAGGCGGCGTGGTTTTGCGAACTGACGACGGCGGAGAAACGTGGAAAGATCTCGAAACCAACGTCAACGGCAATTTATTTGGCATCGCCCTGGCGAATCGAAACGATGTGCTCGTCGTAGGCGAACAAGGCAACATCATTCACACCAAAGATGCGGGACAAACGTGGGAAGTGCAGCCGTCGATCACGAGCGCGTCGTTGTTCTCGATTGCTTATCGAGGTGGAACGAACGTCTGGGTGGCTGGGCGTGGCGGCGCGATCCTGCGGCGCGTTGATCCGATTGCGACTGTGAGTCTTCCGGTGACGAAGTTGCCGCCGATGTTGCGGGGAGGATCGGCGAAGCTGGAAGAGCCGGTTGATGTTGACGATATCCCGAAAGCGACGCCGCCGAAGAAGCCTGCAAGACCTTAGCCGCAGATTACGCCGATGAAACGCAGATCTGATCTGCGTTT
>JBIOUJ010000173.1:0-5173 GCA_044867025.1 Pyrinomonadaceae bacterium
CTCACCGCGCGTGATTGTGATCGTTGACCCACCCGCTACCGCAGGTGGTACTGACCTCCTCCAAGTGCAACGCCCGACTTCGGCAGCAAAGCTTAGTTAATCAAAGTTTGCCTAATCTATAAACCGATTGAACCACAACTCGAGCATCAAGAGCGTCCACAGTTGCTGTGAATAGTCGCGTTCGCCATGCGAGTGCAACTCGATCAACTGTCTGACGCCCTCCTGCTTGAACAAACCTCTTCGTGAGGCTTTTTCTGAGAGTACAACTTCACGCAAAAACGGCTGCATCTTGCCACGGAACCAGTGACCGACGGGCACTCCAAAACCCATCTTCGATCGGTTGAGATTCTCGTTTGGCAGCAACTTCCGCAGCGCTTTCTTCAACACGTACTTGGTCGTCAGTCCTCGCAGCTTGAGATTTTGCGGCAGGCTCGCCGCAAATTCGATCACATGATGATCGAGAAACGGTGACCGCGCCTCGAGTGAAACAGCCATTGCTGCGATGTCGACTTTGACCAGCAGATCGTTTGGCAAGTAAGTCATCTGATCGGTCAAGAGCATCGCATCAAGGATGCCGATGCCGTTGGCCCGCTTGAACCACTCGCCCAGCAACCCGGTTGCATCAGCCGCGCGCGTTTGTTCGCGAAAGAAATCGGAATACAGCGGCTTCTTTGTCTCTTCATTGAAGACACTCACCCACCGCGTATAGCGGTCGACGCGCGGCAGCGAGACAGCGTCGAGCAAGCGCTTCGCGGACTTCACTCTGCTGCCCTTCAGCGGCGACGTCGGAATGCGATTAACCGTTTGCTTGATCACCGATTCCCGCAGAAACGACGGCACTCTGCGATACTTCTCGGAAAGTCCCATCGCCAGGTATCGCTTATAACCCGCAAACGATTCATCACCACCATCGCCATTCAGCGCAACCGTCACATGCTTGCGCGTTTCTTTCGCGACGTAATACGTAGGCACTGCGGACGAATCGGCGTACGGCTCACCGTAGTGCTCGACGAGCGTCGGCAACACTTCAAGCGCATCAGGCCGCACGATGAATTCGTGATGATCGGCGCCGACGTGTTGCGCGATCCGGCGTGCGTGGTGAATCTCGCTGAAGTCCTGTTCGTCAAAACCGATCGAGAATGTTTTGACTGGTTCGCTAGACTCCTGGCTCATCAGCGCGACCACGGCACTCGAGTCGATCCCTCCGGAAAGAAACGCGCCGAGCGGCACTTCAGACATCAAGCGCACGCGGACCGCGTCTCTGAGAATCTCGACAGTGCGTTCGCCGGCCTCCTCCTCGCTGATGTCAAGTTTCTTTGTGAAATCAGGCTGCCAGTAGCGTTGCAGCTCGATCTGACCTTTCCGCCAGCGCAGCCAGTGTCCCGGTTCGAGCTTTCGAATCGCACGGTAAGCAGTCAAAGGCGCGGGAATGCACATGAACGAAAGGTAGTAATCAAGCGCCTCCGGTTGGATGTCGCGACTGATGTCCGGATGTAGCAGCAGCGCACTGAATTCAGAACCGAAGATCAGGTTTCCGTTTACGTGCGCATACAGCAGAGGTTTTTTGCCGACGCGATCGCGCGCGAGAAACAGTTCCTGAGTTCGTTCGTTCCAAATCGCGAATGCAAACATCCCGCGCAGGTGTTTTGGACAGTCAGTGCCGTATTGATCGTAAGCGTGAACGATGGCTTCGGTGTCGCTGTTGGTGTAGAAGGTGTGACCGAGTTTTTCCAACTTCTCACGAAGCTCGAGATAGTTGTAGATCTCGCCGTTAAAAACGATCCACGAACTGCGATCCTGGTTGTGAATGGGTTGCGCGCCGCTTTTGAGATCGATAATCGCGAGGCGGCGCATGGCGAGTCCGGCTGAACCATTGACGTAGAAGCCATCGTCGTCGGGACCACGATGGCGAATCGCGTCGTTCATACGCGACAACAACTCCTCGTCAACTGGCTTTCCGTCGTTTCGAACGATGCCTACAATTCCACACATGGTTTCAGGTGACGTATATTAAGCCACAAAGAGGCACAAGAAGTACAAAACCAGCCGGAATGTTTTTGCTTTTTGTGACTTAGGGTCTGACTTGCCGCTGCCTGTCTCGGTTTTCTTTCTTCTCTTTCAGTAAAACAAAACCGACCGCGACAAATACAAAATAGAACACCAGCAACTGCGCGCGCTGGCGGTAAGCCGTGCCCACATTGCCCTGAAACACCGAGTAAGCGAGCGAAAGCATCGTGGTGAAAATCAGAACCGGTGAGATTTGGCGTAGCCGGTACTTGAGTGAATACCAGATGCCGAGCACCAGTAATGGGAACGACAGCCACCAGATGATCATCTCCGGAAGCGTAATGCTTTGTCGCAACGAAGCGAGTTGCCACGGAAACGGTGCAAACAGAAGATAGATCAAACCTACCGGAATGGTGGAAATCGCGCCCTCCGTTGTAGACACGTCCACATCTCTCCCGAAACCGGATCCGGCGCGCGACAAATCAGCTCGGCTTCTTTGCACAGCTTCCAATGTGCCAAAACGTTCGAATTGCCCGCTGGCATAGCGAGTCACGCCGAGATACATGAGAGACATACCCACTAAGATCAGGACGGCGAACTGGCGCGCGAAGTTTGTGGGTGTGATCTTCTGCAAACCGATAACGAATGCGCCACCGATTGCGACTGCGATCATGTAGAACACATAAAAGCGTAAACTGAGAATGGAAAACAGCGCGACGATCAGAATAGCCACGTGCTTGACTGACCATTTTTCGTTAAGCCGAATGCTCGTAAGGATCGCCAATACCAGGAAGAAAACGACAGCGGCGTCCTTCAACCCCTGGGCGGACCAGAGAACGAGCGAAGGAAAGAATGCGACACAAATCGCCGCGATTTTTGCTACGCGCGCATTCCTGTAGACGTGCAGCGCACAATTGTAGACAAGCACCGCCGTGGCCGCTCCGAGAATTGAATTCAGAAACTGTATAGCGAGCGTGTTGCGACCAATGATGTAGTACGCCGCACCGACCATCTTCGTAAATCCCCAGGCCGATGCCGATCCTTCCGTAAATCGATTGGCGATTATTTGATAATAGGGATCTCCTTGCCACGCCTTCGCTTGCGCCCAACCATAAAAGTCGTAGGTAATCGCATCGCCGCCGAAAAATTCCTGCGCATTGAATATAAAGATGCCGACCGCGACAACCATTCTTATCAGCAGGCCCCACGCAAAAAGTTGCAGCAGGAAAGATCCTTCCTCGTTGTTTCGATAAACGAAGAAGCCGACCACAGCGCCGACGAACGTGCACAACAACGTCGCCTGGGCAGCATCAGCCGTCGAATAGGTTTCGTAGCCTGGGAACAAATCAACCATCGTCGGCACCGTGAAAACAATCACGGTGCAAACAAGCAGATACGAAAACATCAACAGAACTTTCAACCAGCTTGTTCCTTTCGGACGACGAGATGGTTCTCGAGTACCAGCGCATCGAAACTCGCGCGACTAAAAGTCTTGATTGCGTCCTCAGGCGACAGGACGATCGGCTCCTGAACGTTGAATGAAGTGTTAAGCACTAGCGGCACACCGGTCAGCTTTTCAAACTCGTGAATCAACTGCCAGTATCGCGGATTAACATGACGGCTCACGGTCTGCGGGCGTGCGGTGCCGTCGACGTGAACAACCGCGGGGATTTTGGCGCGCTTTTCTTCAAGGACGTTCAATACGGTGATCATGAATGGATCGTAATGGGCGTGTCCGAAGAGTTCCTGCGCAGCATCTTCCAGCATCGAGGGCGCCAACGGTCGAAACCACTCACGCAGTTTCACCTTCTTGTTTAGCAGCTCACGCATGTCTGACCGGCGCGGGTCTGCCAGGAAGCTGCGATTGCCCAGCGCACGCGGGCCAAACTCCATGCGGCCCTGAAACCAACCGATGATCGCGCCGTCAGCCAGCATGGCAGCGACACGCGGAAGCATTTGTTCGTCAGGCAGTGTTTCAAATTTCAATCCAGACGCGCGCAGTGCCGAGGCACACTCTTCAGAACTGAAACCAGGACCGTAGTAAGCGTGTTCCATGCGGAACTTGCGCGGCTGGTTTAAGCGACTGTGCCAAACGAGGAGCGCCGCGCCGAGCGAGCAACCCGCGTCGCCGGCCGCGGGCTGGATAAAGAATTGTTTGAAAGGCGTCTCGGTCATGATGCGACCGTTCATTACCGAGTTGAAAGCTACACCACCAGCCATGCAAAGGTTCTCGGAGCGCGTCTGCTCGTGGAGGCCGGAGAGCAAGTGGAGAGCTGTGTCTTCCAAAACTTTCTGCGCGCTTGCGGCGACGTTCCAGTGCTTCTCGACGAGCTCTTCACCTTTCGCGCGCGCTGGGCCAAGCGCTTTCGTGAATGCCTCGCTGAACTGGTAATACTTTGCGAGGTGGTGGTCTAACACACGGATGTCGAGCCGGAAATCGTGATTACCGTTTACCGAGAGTACATGCTTCGCAAAAAAGTCATAGTACTCAGGTTTACCGTAGGCAGCGAGCCCCATGACTTTCCACTCGTCACCTTCGAACATGTCAAACCCGAGATAGTTGGTGACCGCCGAGTAGAATTGGCCCAGTGAGTGAGGAAGCTTGATTCTTTTGAACGGCTGAATGTTTCGGTCCTCGCCGCGACAGAACAGCGTGGTCGTGTCTTCACCGGTTCCGTCCCACGTCATGATGGCTGCTTTATCGAAACCTGAGACAAAAAATGCGCTCGCCGCGTGGCACTGGTGATGTTCGAGAAAGTGAAATTTGAAATCGCTGTTGCCGAAGTGTTCGCGAATTCTGTGAGGGTGTCGGAGCATGCCGAGGTAACTCTCGCCAACCTGTGAAACACCTCGATCGACGCGAGCCTTGAACATGTCGCGCGAGATGATTGCGGCCTTTAACGCCTGCATCGCCTTGTGACGCAACACCCATGGCTTCCAGTACAACCCGATGTGCGCGACGTCGGCGATGCCGATGCGGGCTTCGTCGAGGCAGTATTGCATCGCGTTGTAGGGAAACCCGCTATGGTGTTTGCGTCGCGAGAAGCGCTCCTCCTCGGCCGCGGCTACTATTTCCCCGTCTTTTATGAGTGTCGCCGCCGAGTCCCCGAGCGTAGTTAAACCAAGGATATACATTCTGGGCTGTCAATATACACAAAGTTATTAA
>JBIOUJ010000174.1:0-4855 GCA_044867025.1 Pyrinomonadaceae bacterium
AGATCCGCGTTCATCTGCGAAAATCTGCGGCTAATTCATCAAGTTCAAGCAGGTCGTAGATTTCCTTCACCGCCCGATCCGTCGCGGTGCCGGGTTTGTAGAACATCTTGTTCGCGATCGCGATCCGTTGCGCCGAGTTCTCGCCCGGATCGACAAACGCACGCTCAACCGCCGCAACAACTTCATCGACATTGTTCACACTCGTCGACGCACTCGCCAGCATCTCCACGTACTTCGGCTCGATGTCCGTATTCGCGATCAACTCCGGTACGTGTATTCGAATCAGCGGCCGATCCAGTAACAGGTACTCAAAACCCACCGAGCTGTGATCCGTGATCATGACGTCCGCCGCAGGCAGATACTGCGAAGAGTTGTTTCCGCTCGCCAGCATGCCATCAAACTGCTTCAACAACGGTTCGAGCCGCGCGCCCCAATCGACTCCTCCCGAATTTACATACTCTAAATCGCGCGAACGGTCGTGAAGTTTCACTATCACCGCATAACCAGCCTCGCCGAGCCGTCTCACCAACTCTTCTCCCATCGAAACGACGGAAGAATGCGGCGACCACGTCGGCGCGTACAGCACGGTCTTCCTCGTCGGATCCACGCCCATCGCGACCAGAAGTTCGTCTCTCTTCAAAGATCCATCCACGAGACAGTCGAGCTTCGGCATCCCAATTAAACACGCAGCCTCGCTGCCCTCGTCGATCGCACCGGATTCGATATAGTGTCGCAGCCGCAGCTCGTTGATAAAAAACAGCCGGTCCCATTCCCGCATCGACTGCGAAGGCGCATCGTAAACAGTGCGATACTTACCTGCTACACCGTGAAAGGTCTGTACGCGGCGAGCCCCACGCGGCAGGTTGATCCATAGAAAGTCAGCCGCGAGATAAACATCAAACTGCATCTTCGACGCCTGTAACGGCGTCACCAGTTTGAAAGGCTGAACAGCATCTGCATAAATCGACTGCGTCAAAGTCGGGTCCTCGCTCGCAGCAAAGTAAAACTCCAACCGGCGATCACGTTGCATGCGTTCGACGATGGGCGCCATCGTTGCGTAGTTCATGGCGGTTCGAGCGTTAACCAGCAAGCACCGTCGATTCGGGGAACGCCAGCGCCTGAACTGCTTGTCGATTCCGCGTGCCGCACGGATAACGCGCTTAAGACTCATCGAAGGATATCGCGGCGGGACTCAAGGATGGATTGAAGCTGGAATTCCAGCCAATCAGCGATTCGATCTGCGGGTAAACCTCTGTCACAGCGCGTTGATAATCTTCGGGAAAATCGATCTCAATCCAGGGCAGACCTCTCGTACTCAATGCATGTAGCGGATGATGACGCGCAAACTCCAGAAACGCGCGCGGCGCCCAGTCCTTCACCGCTCCCGCTGCGATTAATTCGTCCATGTAACCGACGAGCTCTTTCGCTCCTGACGCACTGAACTTCACGACACCGACGTTCTCCCCGTCGGCCTCGAATGGATCCATCTGCTTCGAGATGTCGACCACCACGTCACCCTCGAGCTTGACTTTCATCTCCTCATCTCCCATTGGACCACTCTGATCCTCCGTCTTGGAAAGCAGCAAAGCGTTGGGAAGTGACGAGTCGAGAAGGTCGCTCAATAAGTCCGGGTGAAACAGCACGTCTGAGTTCAAGACTACGAAACCCTCAGTTAAGTGCTCTCTTGCCAGCCACAACGAATACAGGCTGCTCGTCGTCGCAAAACGTTTGTTTTCGACGAAGCTGATCTCACTGTCGCACGCTGCGCGAATGCTCTCGGCGCCAAAGCCGACGACAACTACGATCTTTCTGATGTTTGCATCTCGCAGGGTATCGATCTGGCGTTGCAGGAGAGTTAAACCGCCAATCTCGACGAGACATTTTGGCTTGACGGCGGCCCCGTCAAGGCGTGTTCCTTTTCCGGCCGCTAATATTATCGCTTTCATGTACGTATGCTGAGCTCGGTAGGAGCCGCCTTAACAGAGCTCCGCCTAAGAATCTCCCGTACCTTGTTAAAGTACCAATCCCGCTCGTTTCGGTTAATTGCGACCATCAAAAACAATGCCACGTAAATGCCCGCAGCCACCAGCGACTGAAGAATTATCAGCGACCAGGAGCCCTGAATCCTGCCTCGGGTCAGCACAACAAACCCAGCCATTACAACCGCCGGCCACGTTGCGGGCCAAACACTTCGCCGCACAACCGTCCAAACCGGTAGCTTAACTCGCCTGCACGCCGCCGGAAAAACGACAGTCATCGAAATCACGATCATCGGGATTAAGGTCCCAATGGCGACGCCGATCAAGCCGTAGAAGCGTACAAGTAATATACTCAACACCAGATTTCCGACCGCCATGCTCAGGTTCGAGACAGCCAAAAACTTGTGCAGGTCTGATCCTTTCAGGATCACGGCTGACGTGGCGTTTCCCACCCGCAGCGCGACTACGATGCTTAAAATATAGATTATGTTGACACTCGCAGCGAACTGCGGTCCAACCCAAACCATCACCAGGGGCCTTGCGGTCAGCCCCAAAACAGTCGCCATTGGCACCACCATCGCCAGCGACAAACGCGTACCCTGGACGAGTATTTCCTGAAGACGGTCGAGCCGCTGGACCGTCGCGTTGTCAACAACCACGGGGAAAAGAACGGCGTTGAGCTGATCGCTAATCCGCTGGACGATCTCGATCACGCGTTGCGCCACGGCCCAGATGGCTACGGCGCTCGTCCCAAGGAATGCTCCGATAACGATGGCGTCGGTGGAGTAGTTCAGTTTGTTCGCAATGTCGATGATGAGAATGAAGACGCTGAAGCCGGTGATCTCGCGGAGTCGTTCCCGTTTGAAATAGCCGGGCCTGATACGCAGGTCGGGAAAGACACGGTAGGCGTTGAGTGCGTATGCAAAGATGCTCAGAATCCGGACTGCGGTCGTGGCTGCGACCAGCTCGGCGAGGCCGTAGCCGGAAAGCAAAACGATCACGTTGACCGCCGCGACGACGAGCGTGGTTACGAAGGCGACGATGCCGTTCAGATAAACTCGCTGAAAGCCGTTGACGATGCCGCCGAAAACGCTCGCCGGAAATTGTAACGCGACGTAGGAACTGATGAAGAGCAGAACGATCCGGCCCGTACGTGCCTGGTCCGGAGTTAACGGAAAAAACTTCTCGAGGTTCAGAGAGAGCACCACTGCAAGCAGGAAAGTGAACAGTCCGACCGCGCAGAACACGCAAAACATCGTGCTGATGATTTCATTCAGGCCCTTCGTGTCGCCCTTTGCACGATACCTCGCCGCAAACCGCACCAGCGCCACGCCGTAACCCAGGTCGAACATTGAAAAGTAAACAGTGACGGAGGCGACGAGAATCCAGAGGCCGTAGGCAGACTGGCCGAGGTGGGCCACGTTGAACGGCAGCATGAAAATACCGACGAGGAGCTCGGTGCCGGTGACTACGTAGTTCACCGTAACGTTCTGGAAGATTAGTTTAGACTGGCTGGTCGTTGACAAAATTTACTACGGTTTTCTTTGTGCAACCTTTGTGTACACAGTTAATTCAACTGGCGGTCCTTCCAACGCTGGCGCAGGATGCCCGCAAAAAACCAGATCCAAAGTTCATCCTCAAATCGTGCAATAGCATCACGCCGCGCCATCGCACCCCAGATCGAAAAGAACTTATGAATGCACGTCCGAAACAAGTACCTCGGCACACCAGCAACGTGAGGAACTTTCGAAAAGTCGAGCGCGGTGCGTTCCGGCGACTCCATGTCGAGACGATTATTCTGGTAAAGAATGGCGCGGCTGATCCCGTGCCAGTAAAACCATCTCCGAAAATATCTCTTGGTCAAACGATCTTCCGGAATCACGTGATGCACAACTAAATCGGGCGAGTAAAACCCGCGCAACCCCGCAGCTCGCGCGCGTTGCGTCCACTCGCGTACTTCCTGTCCCAACAATGTCCCGGCTTTCCGTCCGATGCTGTTGTCCCAAAGTCCAGCGCGTTCGAAACACTCGCGCCGAAATACCATGTTTACACCCAGCGGCACTTTTTCGCCGAACTCAATCGGCTCCGGACCGTAATCGAGCAATGCGATCACGCCCCAGTGTTTGCCGCCACGATTCGGCATCCAGTTCGGGATCTTCCCACTCCAGATCGGAAGCGCCTTCCCGCCGACATAATCACACTGCAAACGCTCGAGCGCCTGCTCGGCATTGCGCAACCAAAGCGGGTCGACGCGAACGTCGTCGTCCGTAATCGCCAGGATCTCGCCTTTCGCCGCGCGAATTCCGGCGTTCAGCGCCGCTGATCGTCCCTGTTCCTTCTCCAAGAGGTAATGCAAATGCACGGGAAAAGAGTCGACTGCCTTCAACACGACGTCGCGCGTAGTATCGCGGGAATTGTTGTCCACAATGATCACTTCCCAAGGCTTGGTCGACTCGAGTTTCTTCAGACTCTCGATGGTCTTGACCAGTTCCTCGGCGCGATTGTAAGTGGCAATAATTACGGAAAACCTCATATCACGCTTTAAATCCGACTTTAACGCCGAAGGCGTTCGCTAATTTCAGCCCAGCGATTGGAGCGCAGCGACAACCCTGGGTAAACAACAGAGTATGTGATTAAACCCTGACAGGGTTAGTAGCGCACAGGCCTAACGCTTTCAGCGTTGGTCTGCCTCTCATCTCGATCCCAAGGTTGTCGCTGCCGCTGTTCATTATCATGACATCCTTTACACATCGTTATCATGACAGCGGCCTTTCATTCTCCCCAAGCTTTAGCTTGGGGGACACCGCTCCAGAATCGGGAAAACCATTTAAATGGTTTTCAAGAGTAGGAGACAACGAGGCCCCCAAGCTAAAGCT
>JBIOUJ010000175.1:0-41700 GCA_044867025.1 Pyrinomonadaceae bacterium
GTTCATCTGCGGCTAAAATTTCTACTAATCGCTCCCGTAATGGATTTCCATGTGGCGGATGCGATAAGCGGCGAGGATTAGCACCAACAGTGTCACACCCAGCATGCTCGGAAGGGCAATATAAGCAGGCGTCGGCTCGGCCACGACTGCGAATGGACCTTCATTAATCGGCACGGGCACGAGCGAGTTTAGATAGTGAATCACGCTGATCTTTTTCAACAACGGCGGCAACAGGAAATTGATCCACTCCCAAAGATACAGCAACACCGCCGGAATGATGGGATTACGAACAAACAGCCCCACTACAAGAAAGAACGCGCCATAGCCGACACACGCGAGCATCGTGATACCCGCATAGGTAAAAAGATGGCCCAGCCCGCGCCCTTCCGTGAAGAAACGCACGCTCTGCGAGTACACATGCGGTAAGAAAAGCAGGAGCATGGCGATGATCGTCGTGCCCGTAAAGAGAATCATCGACGTCACCAAACCCGAAACGTATTTTCCAACGACCAGCACCTCTCGGCGCACGGCGCTGAGAAAGTAATAGTGCAGACTGCGATCGACGATCTCGCCGCGAAACAGGTTCATGAAGATCCATGCACAACCGAAAAACACAACGGTGCGCAAAATCAAGCCGTTGTAGAAGATGGCGTAGAACATGCTGTACTGATTGATGTCCTGCCACTCCCTGCCCGGCGGAGTCACGAGCGCGAAAATCGACAACGGAAAGAGCGGTAACAGCGCGATCAGGTAGATCAGGATCGACCGCCGGCCGAGAAAGTTCTTCTCGATCTCCATGCGAAAGATCGCGCCGACCTGCCGTAGCCAAAGCGCCCAGTCACTTGGTCTGGCGGGAGCTGTCTCAACCGCGGTACTCATGCGCTTCCTCCCGATGTTCCAATCAAGTAGTGGTACACGGCACTCAGATCGTCGTCGATCGGCGCCACCGTCTCCACGTTCACTTCACCCTCGGCAACGGCGCGATTCAACATGAGGTAGAACCGGTCGGCATCGCGCGTCTTTACAAATAATCCGCGCCGGTCGTCATGAAGCCGCGCTTCAACCACGTGGTTCTGTTCAAAAACATACGAAGCAAGTTTCGCGGGTTGATCGCAGCGAATCAGGATCTGCATTGGGTGCTCTTCCATCTCATCGCGGACGCCGTGAATGTTTCCTTCAGCAACGATGTAACCGTTGTTCAAAAGCACCACGCGGTCTGACATCATGTCGACCTCGTGCAGAATGTGCGAAGAGACGAGGAGATGAAGTCCTTCAGCCGCGAGCTTGCGAAACAGCGCAATCGTTTCCGCGCGCACCATCGGATCGAGACCGTTGAGCGGCTCGTCGAGAATCAATACAACAGGCTCATGGGCGATCGATTGTGCAAGCCGGATACGTTGTCGCATTCCTTTGCTGTAACCTGCGACCTTTCGATCGGCAGCTTCCACGAGATTCACGCGTTCGAGTGCAACCTGGCTCAGTTCGTTCGCACGTTTGCGATCGTAACCATGAACCATCAGGAACGAGTTGATAAACTCTCGTCCTGTCACACCTCTCGGGAACGAATCGAACTGCGTGCAGTAGCCAACCTTGCGGAACAGTTCTTCCGGTCGATCTGTCGGAATTCCCAAAAGCGTAATCGAGCCTCGCGTCGGCCGCAGGAGTCCGGTCATCAAATTCATCAGCGTCGACTTCCCTGCTCCGTTTGGCCCGACCAGACTCGTAATCCCAGGCGCGATCTGGATGTTGATTCGATTCACCCCCAGTATCTCGCCGTAGAACTTGGAGACGTTGTCGAAGATGATGAGTTGATCGGGTGAACTCATTTCACGACCTCATACGCCTTTACTTTCCATGACAAGACTGCAAGGCAGATGGCGCAAACGAAAAACAGCATGGCCCAAGAACACCAGAGCGGTGGTTCAATCAACATTATTTCTCTTACGACGTTATCGTCGAAGTCTCTGATGGCGATGGTCCCTGTGATCCGATCGAACAAACCGAAAAGACCATCGGTCACACTCTTCATCAGTGCACCCAGGCTCAGGAGACTTCCCCACCGCGTTTGAAACAACAGGTTGATAATCTCTGCGAATGCCGACGGAATAATGAATATTCCGAGCAGGACACCGCTCGCTACCACCCGCCACTTCACGAGTGCAGAGATCGTCTGCGTCAGCAGTGCGAGCAGAACTATCCAAACAAAGTTGGAGATGATTATTGCGCTTGCGATCCAGAGGTTTGCCTTAAACCAGGTGAACCCCTCCAAGTACGATTGAAAGAGAAAGAGTAAGAGTTGAGGTATCCAGGTGATCGTCGACAGTAAGATCAGGATCACTGACATCTTTCCCATCACGTATTCAGTGCGTGAAAACGGGCGACAGAGATAGAGCGGCAGCGCGTTGTTACGCAGGTCTCGAGCAACCAGAGGCGGCCCGAGGAGAAGCGCCAGAAAGAACGCGAAGAATCCCTCGAAATAGGTCCAGAACCGGAAGAATGTATTGTCAATCGGGATCAGGTCCTTGACAGTCGCCTGCATGATTGTCAGCGCGGTGTAGTTGTGATGCAGGTAGATGAGAATGGCTTCCAGTAACAGCGGCAGGAAGCAAATCACAAAGAAAGCAGTGAGCAGCTTGGAACTGAAAATCGATTCGTAAGCGTGACGCGGAATGATCAGAAACCGGCTCCACTCAGGAGTCAGTTTTCCGGCGTACCGCTTGTAAGTCTGTTCATAGACGGCCATTGCCGTTCTCCATTGCCTTCAGGAAGATGTCCTCGAGAGAGTCGCGCTTGTAACTCAAACGCCGTAGTTGCACCTGCTCCTGGTCCGCCAGACGATACAGATCCCGCACCTCGACACCTTCCTGCAAAACTACCTTGAGGCGATGACCTGAAACCGCATATTCACAACCGAGCTTTTCCAGTGCTTTAACGAACTTATCCTGATCGCCGCGTGTCTCGAGCATGAGGAACTTGCGATTCGATTTCCGTTCCTCTTCGAGATTGCAGTAGACCGCGATTTGACCGTCACGAAGAATCAGGATCTCGTCGCAGCATTCTTCGACGTCGAGCAAAAGGTGCGACGAAAGCACTATGTTGGCATGACCACTGTCGCGAATCTCGCGGATCAACTTGATCATGCGCTGGCGCGCCGGCGGATCGAGTCCGTTTGTCGGTTCGTCGAGGAAGATCAGTTTTGGACCATGAACAATCGCCTGCGCGAGCTTGGCGAGTTGCTTCATTCCGAGTGAATACGTCTCGAGACGTCGATAGCGTGCTTCGCCCAGTCCGACGTAGAACAGCGCTTCGTGCGCGCGTTCCAAAGCGGCCTCCGGAGGCAGTCCGGAGAGCTCACCCATCAGGCGAACGAAATGGACCGCGCTCATCTTCGCGATGAACGAATCACGCTCAGGCATGTAGCCAATCAACGATTTGATCTTCTTGGCATCGTGCGTGATGTCGTGGCCGAAGATCTGTGCAGTGCCGCTGGAGGGTTGATGAAATCCGAGCAGCGTATGAATCAGCGTGGTCTTGCCGGCGCCGTTTGGACCGAGCAAACCGATGGCTTTACCACGCAGATCGCCGCGCAGGTTTTTCAGAATTTGCCGGCGGCCGAAAGTTACGCTGAGACCGTGCAGGTCGATAACCGGCGGCTCAGTGTAAGTCAATTGAGCTTTGATCGGTTCTTCACGAACCGAAGCGGGGAGTGCCATACTCTTCTTATAGCGCCCTGTCCTGATAATTCCAAATGAATCCGAGTCCGAAGACGGTACCCATCAACAGAAATGCGACAATGCATGCTAACGCTTCTGACGGCGCTAAAGTTCTGCCTATCGCAAGAATCTCGATCAGGAATACAGGAACGTTGAGTACGACTGCTGAAGCGAGAGGAAACAGCACTGCCGGTCTGCAACCACCCATGCGTTGACGCAACCAGAATAGTGCGGGCGCATAGGCTAACGCGAACAACAGTGCTGCCATTACGAGCGATGTGACTGTGGCGCCGTTGAGGTCAGTAAACTGCGACCCGATGAGCAGCAAGCCAAGCAGCCATGAGACGAGAGAGATTGAGACGAGCTTCATAGACTTAAAACCGTCCACAAATTACACAGATTGATTCTGTGCAATTTGTGGACGCACCTTACTGTTTTACTTCTTCCCGCCCATGCCTCGCTGAATAATGCTCTGCATCTCCAGCGCGTTGGGCATACCCAGAAGCGTTGCTGGTCCTATTCCGAATGGTCCACCTTCACTGTTTGCCGCGACGGTGATGCTGTCGCCTTGCGCGTACGCATAAGCGAGTGTGGGCGCCATGTCGGAAGCGATTGACTGTATCGCCTGCTGTGGTCCACTTGGCAGCTTCGCAGCCTGACTCGCAAGACCGGCCGGAACGAGCCCACCGATGTTGTGATAGAACACGGCCGAGAAGTTTGCATTGCCATCAGCCGGTAAACCTGCCGTGAACTTCGCCGAACGAAGCAGCGACTGTTCGCTTTCGCGTGTCGTCAATGCACGTTGAACAAGCGCCCTGCTCGGTCCAACAATCAGGTAACCATTGGCGTACGTGTAGTTCACTTCAACCAATCCAAAGTCCGCCGATCGGAGCGTGTAGTAGTCACGACCACCGACGTTGGCTTTTTCCCATGTGAGACCACGCTTGCCGAAGTAAGCTGCCTGCTTGTTCACCTCACCAACGACGCGCTCGAGCGTCTGCTGGAGATGTGCCGGGTCGTTGACTTCAAACACCAACTTCCACGAAGGCGTCGGCAGGATTGGTCCATCAATCGCGAAGGCAAACTCGCCACCCAGCGGTGCTGCGATGTCGTCACGGATGTTCAGACCGTGATCCGTTTGCAGTTTGTCGAGGTTCTTACGCAAATCCGGTGAAACTGTTTCCAGCACACCGAGAAGATCGTCTACCAGCGTTGCAGGATTCTTAACCACGAAACCGGCGACGACGTTTGCATCCGGCGTGATGTACTCCAGAGTGCCCATCGGTCCGGGAGCCGCGAGCCACGACGGGATGCCGCGCTGTGCATCGCTGAACGACAGCGAAGCCTGCGTGTGCGTCTTTCCGTTGCTGTCTTTCTGATCGAGAACGAAATACTTGACGCTCGTTATGCCTAACTGGTTCAACGCTGCTTCACGTTTCCCGGCATCCGGATCTTTTGCATGTTCCGCGATCGTTCGACTAACAACCTGCTCGAGGTTGGCTGCGACCAGGAGCCCCGCGCCTTCCTGATAGACCTGCGCGATACGAGTTCGGAACGGAGTCGAGGTAAAGCTGCTCAAGCCTCCGTTAGCTTTCAGCGTTGCGAGATTCTGAAGCTGTTGCAACTTCGGACTTGCAGCAAACAGATCCTGCTGAATCCAAACGTAAAGGTCTTCTCGGTTGTTGTTAGGGCCGGCAACGGCAGTCAGCGGATTTTCAACGAATTGAATCTTCGGTCTGTCTTTCCTGTCGCCTGCATACTTCGCGATCTGCTGCTCCATAAACTGCTGCAAACCTTGAGAATTCTTTAGGTCGGCAAGCACGAGCGGATCGCTCGGTTCACCGCGGTTGTCCATTGACACGGAGACTGCAATCTCGTCGCCGAGGTATGAGCCAAACTGCCGGATGGTGTCGACAACCTGGTCCATGTTCTGTGCTCTGCCAGACTGCTCTTTTTGCCACCACTCCTTAAGCGCGGCGTTCTGGCTGATTCGCTCCTGAATAACACGATGCGACTCGGCAATTGAGTTCGCGAGATTCGGCAGGGCCGCGTAGACGACTGTGTTCTCGGGCATTAAATCAAGCAGGTGCGTCGAGTAGCGAACGTCTGGCTGCTGAACTTTGGCCAAATCCGTCTTCAACGTCGCCAGGCCATTCAACACCGCCGCATACCGATTTGCATTACGGCTCCACGAGACTTCGTCTTTTACCGGAATCACCGCGATCGATGGATTGGTTGTGACCTGCTCGCCGGGACGCAGCACACGATCGCTGCCCGCGTGATTCAGTTTCACTTCACCTTCGATCACCGAGACGCGCGATCCTTTTGTGCCGTTGTTGACGGAAAAGATCGTGCCCGTGACCGCGACGTGTGAATCACCACTCTCAACAAACAGCTGGCCGTCTTTCTGCTTCGCCGCTTCGACGACGATGCTGCCGCGGCTGAGGTGGATCGTTGTTCCCTGACCATTCTTCGTCAGGTAAAGCTCGGAGCGATCTTTCATTTCGATCAACGAACCATCGCCCAATCGAACAACGGCGCGCCCGTCTTTTGCGGTGCGCACGATCTCACCTTTTTGCAGTTTTGCTCCCGTGCTGACGGATGCGGTCTGCGTGTCGGCAATCTGATAAACCTGACCTTCAGCGGCCTGCACCGTGGCTTCGAAATCGCCGTACGGCCAGAACTTCTGCATAAGCGGAAGCGCCAGGAGCCCGACGCCGATGACCACAGCCGCAGCAACCGCCCAACGCATCACAGCGGGTTGCAGGGTGAAACGTGACTTGGATGCCATTGGTTTGATTGTTACCGAACGGCTTGAGCGTGCTTCATTCATTGCCCTGCGACAAGGAATGCACTCGTGTGTATGGTCCACCAGCAACAAAGAGCGTGCTTCGGAGAGTTTGCCTGCCAGGTAGGCAGGAATCAGAGACTGATAGTCTGCACAACTTTCAATCCTGTCGACTGTCGGAAGCTTGACTTCAGTCTCACCTGCCGCAGCAGAGACACGCGCCCAAACACGGTCGGCTGCTGCTGATACTGCCACCGGATCGATTTTTTCGTTCCGGATTTCGGCAGTAACTTTGTCGAGAATCTCTTCTTCTCTAGTTCTTTTCATGATGCTTCTCCAGATAGTGCCCGATTTCTTTTCTCAGTTTTGTACGTGCGCGATGGAGGACTACGCCGACCACCAGCGGTGAAGTGTTCATCAATACTGCAATTTCTTTATTGTCAAACCCCTCGTAGTAACGCAGAGCAAACATCTCGCCCGCAGTCTTTCCGAGTCGCGAGACGGCCTGGCGAACCAGCGTGTGCAACTCGCGATCGGCGTGCGCGGCTTCAGGACTCAAAAAACTGCCGGTCAGCGAGTCGACGTCGGCGTCTTCAATCGAGACGGAGCGCGCGCGTGTGCGACTCCTTAATAGATCGAGCGAGGCGTTGATGGCGGCGCGGGACAGGTAGGCCTCAGGGTTTTTCGACCAGTCGTAGTCTTCCTGGCCTTTGATGAGGCGCAGAAAGACGGTCTGGAGCACATCTTCCGCATCAGCGGCGCTGCCCGTAATTCGCTGTGCGGTCCGAAAAACCCGGCCGTGATGTTCCTGGAAAAGGGTTTCCAGCTCGCTGGGCGGTTGTTTTGTCACTAATCGCAAGGGTTTAAGTGCTGCCTGCACGGTGTATCCTCCGTCTACACCCTGATAGACGAAGGCTTCCCGGGTTTATTAACAGCCAGTGCGAATTTTGGCAGTTTAATTGAGGATCTGCCCTTGCGGCGATAGCTAATTTGGCTAAACGGCCATTTTTAGTGGAAGCGCCGGAAGCTTTTTTAGCTTTTGACTCGACGGATCGACTACCACGCCAATCGCTTCCAGAGCTAGTACACCCAGGATCGGCTCGGCATTATCGGACCCAAAGATGACTCGCGACTCAATGGTTTCGTCCATAAACGAGAACACGGCATAGGCGACATCGAATTTTGCAAGTTCGCCGTTGGCGAGTTCATAGGTCTTTTTGTGATTGGGTTTAATGCCGATTCTGACCAGTTCGCATGCTGGAACCATTGAATCGGTCGCCCCCGTATCGACGAGGAAGTTTGCGCTGAAGGTATCAGTAGTCTCTCGGTTGCGTATTTGAACTGCAACATGTGTGAGGCCCATCTTGCTTTCTCCTGGAAATTTTGTAACTGGTAATAACATAACGCCTTCAGGGTTGAATAGGTTTTTATCAATCCTAAACGGCCATTTTTAGCGGCCGAGCCCGGTGCTTTGTCAGTCTCTGGTTCTTTGGATCCACGAGGAAACCGGCCGACTCCAGAGCGATAACACCCAAAATTGGCTTGCAGTTATCGGGGCCAAAGATTATTCGAGTGCCTATGACTTCACCCATGAACGTCAGCTTAGCAATACCATACTCGTATTCCACGACCTCGCCACTCGCCAGTTCATATAGATCCCAGCCTTCAGGTTGAATGCCAATTTTCTTGAGGGCTGAGGCTGGAGCCATTGTGTCCGTGCAGCCCGTGTCGACGAGGAAGTTTGCGTTGTATGTATCTTGAGAGTCTGAATTCAGTAGTTTCACTGCAACATGTGTGAGGCCCATCTTGCTTTCTCCTTCCGGTAGAGGTTTTCTGAGTGGTAATAACATGCTGCGCATTCTACGGCATACGCAGATGAGAGTAAATCGTCTCGAGACGTTTTTTAGCTTCTAAAGCTTGTGGCGATTTGGGATAGCGGCGAATTACCTCACGCCATGCGGCACCGTCGTAGTGAAAGCGCTTTGTTGATTGTTCAAAGATAAACGTTATTCGCAGGCGGTTGTAACGATCGAGGCCGGTGTAGTTGAGGTAATACGTGAATTCTGGGGCGTCGCCGAGGTGGTTCATCCGGCGAGACGCGGAGTTCGACAGTCTTTCGGCGAGTTCCTCAGCACTGTCGCCCAGCAATAAGAGAACTTGGGGACGCAATGGCGAGCGCGGGAAGTGGTCCAGGAAGATTCGCGCGCGCGAAAGGCGGTCGAAACCTTCGGAACGCTCAATAAGACCCACCAATCTGCGATCATCACGCGAGAGCGATACAACTGCTTCGCGCTGAATCCACCCGTGTGTTCGACTGGTAACGTTGACGAGAAAGAACGTGACGCCGTCGGGGCTCGTGCGCACCGATCGCACGGCCACCAGGCGGCCGCGACTGAGCCGCCGAATGAGTCTGCCAGTTAGTTGCGGTGTCGCGCGAAGTGCTGCGAGCCGCTCATCGACGACAACCGCGAGACGACCGCCTGCCGGAGGCTTTTGTTTCTGCGCGAGACCCGTGAAGGGAATGAAGAGAAGAAGAAAAAACGCGAGCTTGTGAGGAAGCATGATAGTTCTCCAATTGTGAGGTTTCTTAAATCGTCGCCGCTATTCTCTCTCGAAATTGCGCATGATGGAAGTGGCAAATCGCGACCGCCAACGCATCCGCGGCGTCGTGCGGCGCCGGAACGCTCTTCAGCGTCAACAGCATCCGGACCATCTCCTGCACCTGATGCTTCTCCGCGTTTCCATATCCGACAACCGTCTGCTTAATCAGTCGTGGCGAATACTCATGAATCTCGAGCCCTGCGCGTTCGCCAACTAACAACACCACACCACGCACCTGCCCGAGTTTCATGCTGACTTTCACGTTCGTCGCAAGAAACGCATCTTCGAGCGCACACGCGTCGGGGCGGTGTTGGGCAATTACTTCCTCCAACGCGTTGCATATCTTCAAAAGCCGCGTCGAGAATTTGAGGCCCGAAGGCAGGCGAACCGACCCAAAAGCCACCAGCGAATAGCGCCGCCCATCGCCTTCAACCACACCCCATCCAGTCGTTTGGCTGCCAGGATCGATTCCCAGAACACGCATGGCGCGCAAGTATACTACAGCGACATACTGCTATTTTCATTAGCCACAAAAAGGCACATAAGTTTCCCCCTTGTGCCTTTTGTGGCCTAATCCAAACTTCATGATATTCTGAAATGCCCTCGGTCCCCCTGCTTGTTGTGGATTAATTGCAAACGCATCATTCATGAGTGAGTTGTTCGAATCCCTGGCTTCATTATTCCGTAAACCTCCGGACGAGGCCGACGAAAAGCCGTTTCAAGCGGAGTTCTTCAGTGTCGAACGCCTCGAGCAGTTCGCACAGACTCTTGCAGCCAAACACAAAACCGTTACGCGCAAGGGCCGCGCACTACTGTTGCCGCGTCTCGAAGACAACGGCCGCAAACTCGAAGCCGCGTACAAAACCCTCGTCGAGGCGCTTCGTGAAGGCCGCGCGATCTCACCCGCTGCGGAATGGCTGGTCGACAACTATCACATCGTCGAAGAACAACTGCGCGAAATTCGCGAGGATCTTCCCAAAAGCTACTACCACGAACTCCCGAAACTCGCAGACGGCGAACTCGAGGGATACCCGCGTATCTACGCCGTCGCGCTCGCGCTCATCACCCACACCGATTCCCGTCTCGACACAAACACGCTCCAGAGATTTATAGCGTCGTATCAAACTGTCGCTCCACTCTCGATCGGCGAGCTCTGGGCCGTCGCGATCACTTTGCGTCTCGCGCTCGTCGAAAACCTTCGCCGCCTTGCCATCGCGATCGCGCGTGCACGCGACGAACGCGAAGAGGCGGACAAACTCGCGGACAAGCTGCTCGAACTCGCGTCTCGCCAGCCCGCTGCGGTCATGCAGTTTGTCAACGATCGACTCAGTAAACGTGAAGAGCTGCCCCAGACATACGTGGTCCAACTCGTGCAACGCCTGCGCGAGCAGCATCCTTCCGTCATGCCCGTGATGGACTGGATTGAAAAGCAACTCGCGCCGAAAGGCACAAGCGTCGAACAGATAATCCACGCCGAACACCAGCGTCAGGCGGGCGCTCAGGTAACTGTCGGAAACATCATCACGAGCATGCGGCTGTTCTCGACGCTCGACTGGAACGACTTTTTCGAGAAGGTCAGTCTAATCGAGCCACTGCTCGGTAAAGATCCAGCCGGCGTTTATTCCCGGATGGAGTTCGCCTCACGCGATCGCTACCGGCACGTAGTCGAGCGCATCAGCAAACGCACACGCACCAGCGAACTCGAAATCGCAGAAGCAGCAGTCAACCTGGCCGCGCAAACAAAGGAACAAACCGGCCCACACAAACACGTCGGCTATTACCTCATCGACGACGGGTTAAACCTTCTCGAGTCGAAGTTCAATTATAAGCCGCGACCAGCCGAACGGTTCCGTCGTTTTCTCTTGCGTCACAACACCGCGACGTATCTCGGCACGCTCGTCTTCTTAACCGCGCTGCTGCTGAGTTTCCTGCTTTACACGATGTACACGCAGGACGCTGATTGGAAATTCCTCGCACTCACCGCGCTCCTGGCTCTGATTCCTGCGAGCGATCTCGCCGTCACCGTGCTCAACTGGGACGTGACGCATTATTTTCCGCCACGTTTGCTGCCGAGGATGGAGACGGCGCGTGGCATTCCTGAAGACGCCAAGACTTTCGTTGTCGTACCGACGATTCTCCTGAGCGAGCCGCAAGTGCACGAGCTGGTTGAGAGACTCGAAGTTCATTACCTTGCGAACCAGGACAGCCACGTCTACTTCGCTCTGCTCGGCGATTTTCCTGACGCCGAATCGGAAGAGACACCGAACGATTCCAATCTGCTGGCCTTCGCACAGAGCGGCATCGACGCTCTGAATCAGCGTCATGGCGAAGCTCGCTTTCATCTCTTTCACCGGCGGCGACTGTGGAATCCGGGTGAAAACAAATGGATGGGATGGGAACGCAAACGTGGCAAGCTCGAAGAGTTCAATCGACTTCTCCGAGGCGCCAGAGACACGAGTTTCGTGGTGCGCACCGCCGACGACGCATTACTGAAATCGATTCGCTATGTGATCACGCTCGACTCCGACACACAGCTTCCACGCGATGTAGCGCGCAAGCTCGTCGGCGCGGCAATTCATCCACTAAATCAACCCGGCATCGATGCAGCGACGAACCGCGTCGTTTACGGATACGGAATTCTGCAACCGCGCGTCAGCATCTCTCTTGCCAGCGCATCGCGATCGAGATTTGTACAGGCCTTCTCGGGCTACACCGGAATCGATCCGTACACGACCGCCGTGTCAGACGTCTACCAGGACTTTTTCGGCGACGGCAACTTCACGGGCAAGGGCCTTTACGACGTCGACGCTTTTCAACGCACGCTCGACAATCGCGTGCCTCCAAATACCCTGCTCAGTCACGATCTGTTCGAGTCGTTGTTTGCCCGTGCCGCACTCACGACCGACATCGAGCTGCTCGACGATTACCCGGCGTCTTATGAAGTCTACGCAAAACGATCGCATCGCTGGACGCGCGGTGATTGGCAGATCATTCGCTGGCTCTTTCCGACTGTTCCGGACGGCGAACGTCGCAAGGTACGCAACGTACTGCCGCTCATGGGCCGCTGGAAGATCCTCGACAACCTGCGACGCAGTCTTGTTGCTCCTTCGTTGTTCTTGTGGCTGCTTGCTTCGTGCGTACTCTTTCCCGGATCGCCGTTCTGGTGGTCACTTTTTGTTTTTCTCGTGATCGCGTTTCCGGTCTACCTGCACGTGACGACGGGCCTGCTGATCCATCCGCGCGGCATTCCATGGACCAGCCACTTCTGGAGCGTCTGGGGCGACTTCCGCACGAACACGGCTCAAATCGCACTCTCGTTTGTTTTCCTGCCGCACCAGGCATGGCTGATGTGCGACGCTATCGTTCGCGCCCTGTATCGCCAATTCATCTCTAAGAAGAACCTGCTCGAATGGGTTTCGGCAGCGGAAACGGAGAAATCGGCGCGCAGCACCCTCGGAGCATTCATACGTTTTCTCCTTCCTGCACTGGTGTTGACCGTGATCGCGCTTGGTCTGACGTTGGGCCTTCGGCCAACAGCGCTGCCGGTGATGGGTCCACTCGCCGTCATCTGGCTCCTCTCGCCCTTGATTGCCTACTGGGTGAGCAAACCGCGACCTACGGAACGAAAGCTGTTGAGCGCGGAAGACGCAACGTATGCGCGCATGATCGCTCGTCGCATCTGGCGCTTCTTCGAAACCTTCGTCGGCGCCGAAGACAACTGGTTGCCGCCCGACAATTACCAGGAAGATCCGACGCCCGTCCTCGCACATCGCACTTCACCGACAAACATCGGTTTGCTCTTGCTCGCAACTTCGTCGGCACGCGATCTCGGTTACGTCGGTGCACTCGAACTCGTCGAGCGATATGAGCTGACGTTCTCGACGCTCGCCACGTTGGGCCGTCTGCACGGTCATTATTTCAACTGGTACAACACGCAAACTCTCGAACCGCTCATGCCGCAGTACATCTCCACGGTCGACAGCGGCAATCTCGCCGGACACCTGATCGCGGTGAAACAGGCCTGCATCGAGTTTCCAGAACAGAGTTTGTTTGACAGCTCGATCATCGCCGGATTGAACGACACCATAGACGCGATCACGACTGAAGCAGTGAATCTCGGAAGTTTTCGTCAACGAACTGAGGCGGTGACTGTAAGACAGTTGCAGGACGAGATCGCGGCGTGTAGTGAAAGGCTTAAGACCGATCCCGGCAATTCGCTCTCATCCTGGACCGTGCTGATCGATTCTCTGGGGCGTCGTGCGTCGGAGATCGAAGACATCGTCAACGCCCTGGCTCACGAGCACGGCGAGGGCAGTTTCAAGGAACTGCGTTGGTGGGTCGGAGCGTTCAAGCACCAGGTTGATGCACGTCACAGGGATACCGAAGCGCTTACGCAGTGGGGCGCCCTGCTTCCCGCTCTCGAGTCGCGAGTGACGGCCGATTCAGATAAAGACTGGGACCGCATCCTTGAACTTCTGCAACAGGTTCCGACACTCGCCGAAGTACCGCAAATCTGCGACAAGGCCCTGGTCCAACTCGCTGCGATGCAGGATCATGCGTCGGAGGCTCTGGCCCAAACCGCTTCGAGATTGACCAAAGCCCTCGAACAATCCGCCGGTGCTTCGTCTGACATGTTGTCGCGCCTTAGTCGTCTCGCGCGGCGCTGCGATCAAATCATCGAGGAGATGGACTTCTCGTTTCTCTTCGACGTCGAGCGAAAGTTATTCACGATCGGTTACAACGTGACGGCTTCCAGGCCCGACGACTCTTACTACGACCTGCTCGCCTCCGAAGCACGTCTTGCGAGTTTTGTCGGCATCGCAAAGGGCGACGTTCCGCAGCAGCACTGGTTCCGTATGGGCCGCGCCCTCACAAAGGTCGACCACGGGCGCGCGCTCATTTCCTGGACCGGCACCATGTTCGAATACCTGATGCCGCTGCTGGTGATGCGTAATTATCCAAACACACTGCTCTCTGAAACTTATCAAACCGTGGTCGATCGCCAGATCGAATACGGCGAGGAGCGCGGAGTGCCGTGGGGGATTTCAGAAGCCGCGTACAACGTGCGCGATCTTCATTTCAATTATCAGTATGGACCATTTGGCGTGCCCGGTCTCGGGTTGAAGCGGGGTCTGATCGAAGATCTTGTCGTCGCGCCTTACGCGTCGATGCTGTCGGCAGAGATCGATCCCGACTCGTCGATGCGAAACCTGCGCCGTTTGCAAAAAGAAGGCGCGTTTGGACCGTACGGCTTTTACGAGTCGATCGACTACACCGCGGAACGTCTGCCGGAAGGGCAAAAGTCTGTAATCATTCGCGCGTTCATGGCCCACCACCAGGGGATGAGCCTGGTTTCCCTTGCCAACGCGTTGCAGCAAGATCTGTCCGAACGACGTTTTCACGCTGACCCTGCGGTACAGGCGACCGAGCTACTGTTGCAGGAGCGAATCCCGGTAGGAGTACCGGCTGCACATCCACGCGCAGAGGAAGTTTTAACGGGACGCGTGGTCCAGGCGATGCCGGGAATGATCACGCGTGTCTACGAATCGGCGGACCTCGACACTCCGCGCACGCAGTTGCTTTCAAACGGCGCCTACAACGTAATGATCACGACCGCCGGCGCCGGTTACTCACGATGCGAGACGAACGCGGTTACGCGCTGGCGTGAAGACGTTACGAGAGACAACTGGGGCGCGTTTATTTACCTGCGCGACGTGCGTAGTGGCGCCGTCTGGTCGGCAGGCCATCAACCAGTGCGACGCAAGCCGCAGTCGTATCACGTCGCGTTCTCCGAAGACAAAGCCGACTTTCGTCGCGCCGACTCCGGCATCTCGACGCGTATGGAAGTTGTTGTGTCAGCAGAAGACAACGCCGAAGTGCGGCGCATCTCGCTCACGAATCATTCGACGCGCGCACGTGAGATTGAATTAACGAGTTACGCAGAGGTTGTCCTCGCCACACCCGACGCTGATGCAGCCCATCCGGCGTTCAGCAATCTATTTATCGAGACTGAATTCTTCGCCGGCGAGAATGCGCTCCTGGCCCATCGCCGCCAGCGGTCGCCGGAAGATCCGCCGATCTGGGGAATACACGTCGTCGTTGCCGAAGGTGATCTCGTCGGTGCAGTCCAGTATGAAACCGATCGTGGGCGGTTCCTTGGGCGCGGACGAACGGCGAGCAATCCGATCGCCGTCATGGAAGACCGGCCGCTGTCAAACACGACGGGCGCTGTGCTCGATCCGGTTTTCAGTCTGCGCCGGCGCGTGAGAGTTCAGCCGAATGAGACTGTCAGGTGTACGTTCAGCACCGCCGTGGCGCATTCCCGCGAAGAAGCAGTGGCACTTGCAGACAAGTATCACGATCCAAACATCTTCGAACGTGAGCTTCGTCTGGCCTGGACCAAAGCACAGGTCGAGATGAGTCACCTGAAGATCGACGCGGAAGAGGCGCACCTGTTTCAACGTCTTGCTGCGCGCATCTTGTACTCCGATCCTTCGCTGCGCCCACGCCCACACGTGCTTGCGCTTAACACAAAGTCGCAATCGGGTCTCTGGGCGTACGGAATCAGCGGCGATCTGCCGATCGTCGTGGTCCGCATCAGCAAAGAAGACGACCTGCGAACAGTCAGGAAGCTTGTGCGCGGCCATGAGTATTTGCACTATAAAGGACTCAGGATCGATCTCGTAATTCTCAACGACACGCCCACGAGCTACTTGCAGCAGTTGCACCAGGAACTCGATACGATCGTACGCACCAGCGGTTTGCAGGGTCTGCAGGACAAACCTGGAGGTGTTTACCTGCGGCGCGCGGATCAAATTCCCGAGGCCGATCGCATTCTGCTGCATGCTGTAGCGCGAGTCGTCATCGTCGCGGAACGCGGTTCGTTCGAAGATCAGATCGAGCGTCCTCAAGTCGAAGAACCAGTGCCGGCGCCGTACGTGTCACGGCTTCCGTCACAAACGTATCCGGAAGCGCCGGTTGCGCCTCCCGAACTGTCGTTCTTCAACGGACTCGGCGGATTTCACCAGGGTGGCCGTGAGTATGTGACGCTTCTCGGCGCCGAACAATGGACGCCTGCGCCGTGGTCCAACGTGATCGGCAACGCGGCGGAGTTTGGTTTTTTAGTGACTGAAACAGGCGGCGGTTGTACGTGGTCGCTTAACAGTCGCGAGAATCGTCTGACGCCGTGGTCCAACGATGCGGTTGGCGATCCTTCGGGCGAGGTGGTCTATCTTCGCGATGAAGATTCGGGAACGGTCTGGTCCGCCACGCCTTTGCCGATTCGCGAGCGCGTGCCGTACATCATTCGGCACGGTCAGGGCTACAGCGTTTTCGAACATACGAGTCACGGCATAACGCAGGAGTTGCTGGTCTTTGCGCCGCTTGATGCGCCCGTAAAGATCTCGCTGCTGCGCTTGCGTAACCGCACCGCGCGAAAGCGAAGACTGACAGTTACCAATTACAACGAACTGGTGCTGGGTGTTCAGAGAGCCTCGTCAGCGCCTTACATCATCACAGAGATCGATCAACCAGCGTCGACGATCTTCGCGAAGAACCCGTTTAATACCGAATTCGCCGAGCGGATCGCGTTCGTGGCGACAAGCGAGCGTATGTCGAGCGCGACGTGCGATCGCAAGGAGTTCATCGGTCGCAACAGTTCGCTCGAAACACCTGCCGCACTCCGGCGGGTGGGTTTGTCGGGAAGGCAGGGAGCAGGCCTCGATCCATGCGCCGCGATCCAAACAAACATCGAGCTCGCGCCACATGAACACCGCGAAATTGTCTTTTTACTTGGCGAGACGGATTCGAAAACTGAAGCTCAATCGATCGTCTCCGACTTCCGCCAGACCGGAAACGTCAACGCCGCGTTTGAAAAGGTGCTGGGTCACTGGGACGAGCTACTGAGCACGGTTGAAGTGAGAACTCCCGATCATGCGTTGGACACGATGCTCAATCGCTGGCTTCTTTATCAAACGCTGTCGTGTCGCATTTGGGCTCGCACCGCGTTTTACCAATCCGGTGGCGCATTCGGTTTCCGGGATCAGTTGCAGGACGCGATGGCCCTGGTCTACAGCCATCCAGAAATCGCGCGCAAACAGATCGTCCTGGCGGCCGGGCATCAGTTCAAGGAAGGCGACGTGCAGCACTGGTGGCATCCGCCCGGTGGGCGAGGTGTGCGCACGAAGATTTCCGACGATCTCCTTTGGCTGCCGTTTGTCGCTTCGTTCTACATCTCTGTCACCGGCGATGATTCGGTGTTGGAAGAAGTAGTTCCCTTCCTCGAGCAGCCACTACTGGCCGCGGACGAACTCGAGAGCTACCAGCAGCCGCAAGTCTCTGAAGAGTCAGCGCCGATCTACGAACATTGCGCGCGCGCTATCGATCGAAGCCTTGGCGTCGGGAAACATGGTTTGCCGTTTATGGGTTCGGGCGACTGGAACGACGGTATGAATCGTGTCGGACATGAAGGAAAAGGCGAGAGTGTTTGGCTTGGTTGGTTTCTGACGACGACGATCGCCGGGTTTATACCTCACGTCGACTCGCGAAAACAGAAGGCGCGCGGCAATCGCTATCGAAAACATTTGGACCACCTGAAGAAGGCGCTCGAAGACAAGGGATGGGATGGCGACTGGTATCGGCGCGCTTATTTCGACGATGGTCAGCCGCTCGGTTCGGCGAGGAATGATGACTGTCGCATCGATTCGATCGCGCAGTCGTGGGCTGTGATTTCAGGTGCGTCAGAGCCCCATCGAATGGGCCGCGCCATGGCGGCTGTTGAGGAGTACTTGATCAGGCGTGGCGATGGACTGGTGATACTCTTCACGCCTCCGTTCGACAAGGGCGCTCTGAATCCGGGTTATATCAAAGGATACGTTCCGGGTGTGCGAGAAAATGGCGGTCAGTACACGCACGCTGCGATCTGGACGTTGATTGCGTATTCGCTGTTGGGCGACGGCGAGCGTGCGGGTGAGTTGTTCGCGCTGCTCAATCCGATCAACCATTCGTCGACGCGTGCCGGTCTGCACAAATACAAGGTCGAGCCGTATGCGGCGGTCGGTGATGTGTATGCAGTGCCGCCGCACAACGGGCGTGGCGGTTGGACGTGGTACACGGGGTCGGCTGGTTGGATGTATCGTGCCGGGCTCGAATACATTCTTGGCTTCAAGCTGCAAAAGGATCGGTTGGAGATCAATCCGTGTGTGCCTCGTTGGTGGCGCGACTTTGAGATCACGTACCGAAGGGGACGTGCGGTGTACAGGATCAAAGTGGAGAATCCGCTGGGTGTGAGTCGCGGCGTCGTGACTGTCGAAGTGGATGGTGTTGAGCAGAAGACAGGAGCAATCGCACTCGTCGACGACGAGAAGACGCACAACGTTCGCATTGTGATGGGCGAGCCCGCGCGCACTGAGGAAGGCGAACCCGCGCGACAAGCGCAAGCGTAACCACAGATAACACAGATTGAATCCGGATTTTTATCGGTGTTATCCGTGGCTCAATAAGGTTCAAGCCGCGGCCATGTCGGCTTCGCTGATATCAAAGTTCGCAGAGACCTTCTGCACGTCGTCGTGATCTTCGAGCGCTTCCACTAACTTCAACATCTGCCGCGCGTCCGCACCCTCGAGGCGGATGTAGTTCTGCGGCACCATCTCAACCTCCGCGACCTGCGGTTCGATGCCGGCTTTCTTCACTGCCGCCAGCACTTCCTCGAACGCGTCCGGAGAAGTAATGATCTCGAAGTTGTCTTCGTCGTCACGTAGATCGTCGGCGCCTGCGTCGATCGCCAGTTCAAAAAGATCCTCTTCCGATCTCCCAGCCTTCTCGACAACGATGTAACCCTTTTTCTCAAACATCCAACCCACGGAACCACTCTCACCAAGGTTTCCACCATTTTTCGAAAAGATGTGACGAATCTCGGCCACAGTGCGATTTCGATTGTCAGTCATCGACTGAATCAACAGCGCCACGCCGCCCGGCCCATAGCCCTCGTATGTGATCTCTTCGTAGTTGACGCCCTCTTCTTCACCGGTGCCACGACGGATCGCGCGGTCGATCGTGTCGTTGGGCATGTTGCCGGCCTTGGCGTCATTGATGGCCTTGCGCAGGCGCGCATTGGCATCCGGGTCACCACCGCCGGAACGCGCCGCGACGGTGATTTCTTTAATAAACTTCGTGAACAGCTTGCCGCGCTTGGCATCGAGCGCGCCTTTCTTGTGTTTAATACTGTGCCATTTGGAATGTCCGGACATTGGGTTCGATCCTTCAGAGAATTGTGGGTTGTCGGGCGGGAATATATCACAGTTATTTCAACTGCTCGTACTCCTTACGGGCCTGGACGAGCACCGGCAAATCCTGATCTGCATCTTTCCAAAGTGCAAAGAAATCCTGATACCCCTTGCGGGCGCCGGAAGTGTCGCCATTCAAAGCCGCGGCGCGTCCGAGCCCGAGATGTGCAAGCGCGTGGACTGGAGAGTAAATATCTATACCCGGGTTGTCGACAACCTTCTTGAATTCCGCCGCCGCCTCATTACCCATCCGTTGCTGAAGATACAAGTTCGCACGCATATAGGTGGTTGCCAGGCCAATAACGCGACCACGGTCATAGCTCCGGACCGATTCCAACAACTCGAGCGCCCCTGCCGCGTTGCCTCGACTTTTTTCAATTGCTGCGTGAATCGTCGGAACATAGATCGACGACAGTATCGTGTTCTTCGATTGAATCTTCCGTAGCTCCTCGAGCAGTGACTCAGCCTGGCCAGCGTCATTGCACGCCGCATAGATTATCGCGGCATTAGCCGCACCATTTCCGCGAAACAGGGCCAACGAAGCCTTTGCGCTGTCTTTGGCTTCCTGACACTTTCCGACCAGCACGAACTCAACAGCCAGGAACAGCAACTCATTAGACGCATTCTCGTTACGCTTCTGACTCTTAAACATCTCGACCGCACGCTTGTGCAGCTCTTCCGATCGTTTCAGTCTTCCAAAATAAACTGCCGTGCCTGCTTGCTGCGTAACGAATACAGGCTCGTCCGGCTTCCCTCGCGCCCATTGAACTTCGCGATCCATCGCGGCTTGATCGCGGCGCAGAAAAGCAAAAAAGTAGTTATTCAAGTGCACGCTGAGCGAATCGGGATTTATCTTTTGAGCGTCGCGCGCGGCCTGCTCCGCTTCATCAAATCGTCCGAGAGCGATAAAACTATCAATCAGGTTTTGCCAGCCGCTTGCACTATTCGGACTCAGACGAACAGCCTCCCTGGCCTCCGTTAACGAGTCCTCATACTGGCCGAACAATTTATAGTTAAGAGAGAGATTGTTGTGCGGCGTGAAGTCGTCGGGATAAAGCCGCGCCCAGGTCTGGAGCGTTTCGACTGCCTTATCGAACTCGCCGGTCACAAAGTTGTGGTACTTCTCAGACAGGTACAGCCGTTCACGTTCACTCACCCGATCGCGAAGTTCGTAGGCTTTTTCGAACCACTGCTTACCCGCTTCGTGTTGGTTCTGGTTCACATAATTAACACCGATACGGGCGTAAGCCATTGCAAAGTTCGGATCGAGTTCGACGGCGCGTTCATAAAGAACTAACGATTCGCGCATTCTGCCTTTGGCGCGTTCCTCATTGCCCATCGCAAACGCCTTTAACGCTTCGAGCGACGAGGTCGTGGCTTGCTCGATCGGAACGTCGTACTTCTGAATGGAGCTCAGCGACTCGCCCAGTCTCTGTCGTAGATTCACTACTGCTGTGCCGAGCGACGAAAGTACTTTCTCCTTGCTCTCGGCTTCGACCTGTTCGCGCGCAATCGGAGCGCCTGAGTCTGGATTAATCGCTTCAAGCGTGATGACGTAGTGACTGCCGATACTCGCGATTGTTCCGGTGAGCATCGCCTTGAGTCCTTGTCTCTGACAGATTTCTCGACCGACGTCTTTCGTGATTCGATCGTCCGGCGAGCGGCCCATGAATCGCAGTGTCTCGCGTACGCGATCTTCGGGAAACAGATTCAGGAATGGCGTTTGACCGAGATGAACGGCGAGTGCCTGCTTCAGTGTGCCGTCAAAAACCGGCTCACCAGTCGCGTTGACAAAATCCGTGAGCAACACCGTGTCGCGATTCGTGAGCGGCTTCGAATTGCGCCTGTAGAGATAGACCGCTGACGCTGTTGCAGCAACGAGTAAAAGCGCAGCGACAGCGGCAGTAATCTTATGCCGCTTGATTCCGCTCGCGATGTATTCAGCACTCGAAACGTGCGTGATGGTTTTCTCAGCCGTCGGAACTGCGTGCTCGGGAGTCGTCATCGCAGCAGACACTGCACTTCTGGAGCCACTGAAACTCCCGGGAGCAGCAGATCGCTCCAGCTCCGCCTCAAACTCGAGACGCTGCTTCAGCCGGCGCAGGTCAGTCAAAAGTTCTTTGATCGTTTGATAGCGCTCGTCGCGATCCTTTCTGAGCGCTTTCATCACAATCCAATCGAGTTCGGCAGGTACGGTCGGAGCGAAACGAGCGAGGGGCGGCGGCTCTTTCTGCGTGATCGCGACGATAACGTCAGTCGACGTCTCACCCTGAAAAGGAGTTCGGCCCGCGACCATTTCGTAAATAACAACTCCCAGACTCCAGATATCGCTTCGCGCATCCACCGGTTTGCCGCGCGCCTGTTCGGGCGACATGTAGTGGGACGTTCCCATCACGACCCCTGCGTCGGTTTGGACCAGCACACGCGTCGGACTTTCGGTATCCAGAGGTGTTCGATCGACAGTCTCAGTCAGTTTAGCGAGCCCGAAATCCAACACCTTCACGTAGCCATTGCGACGGATCATGATGTTGTCAGGCTTGATGTCGCGATGAACGATTCCAGCAGCGTGCGCTTCTTCGAGCGCACTCGCAATCTGGAGCGCGATGTCGAGAATCTCCGGCGCTTCGAGATGCGTACCCGCTAATTTGCGACGCAGAGTCACGCCATCAATGTATTCCGTGGCGATGTAGTGGCGGCCGTCGTCATCGCCGACTTCGTGGATCGTGAGAATGTTTGGATGATTGAGATTCGATGCTGCGGCAGCTTCCTGGTCAAACCGATGCAGTCGATCTTTGTTAGTCGTGTACTCATGACTCAGGATCTTGATCGCAACCTTGCGTCCGAGCTTCATGTCTTCCGCAAGATAGACCACGCCCATCCCGCCCGCGCCGAGCTTCTCGAGAATTCTGTAATGGGAAACTTTCTCCGGATCCATGTGCCTTTTTGTGGCTCAGAAAGCCTGCATCGAAGCGCCTCTGAGCAACGTCCCCGCGATCGCCTGCTGGAATAACAAAAGAATGATGAAAGCCACAATCGGAGAGATATCGATCCATCCGAGCGGTGGAATGATCCGTCTCAACGGGCCGAGTAACGGTTCAGTGACGTCGATCAAAAACCGCATGATGCGATTCGAGTAACTCAACCTGCCCCAGGAGAAAACGATGCGAATGCCGATCAATAAGATGTAGATCGATATTGCCCCGTACAGGATAAAACCAATCACGGAGATCATTGCGCCGTCGCGAACACTCGCCAATACGCCTGTGATCGTAAAGACAATAGCTGCGAGTAGTTGCAGGAAAAAGTAACCCAGCAGTATCACCAGCAGAATCACAACCAGCGGCGCGAATTTTGGATCCATCCCGAAGTTGCGCAGACCGCCGCGCACGGGAATCAATAATCCATCCGTAAGCCGGTGGGTGGTGCGCGAGATCCATCCGAATGGATTTAAATCCAATGCATCGACGATCAGACGGACCACCATGAGCACGATGATGCCCACAATGAATACCGCAGTGGCCCAATTCAGCCACAAGTACGTTCTACTAATAATCTGCATAATTGAATCAATGCCTCGCGGCGCGTTCGCCAAAAATCGCCGTGCCGATGCGAACCATCGTAGCTCCTTCTTCGATCGCAACTGCGAAGTCGTGCGTCATACCCATCGACAGCTCTCCTTTCCCTTCTCCAAACGCACCTTTCGCAGCGAATTCGTCTCGCAGCTCGCGTAAGCGCCGAAAGAAAGGCCGGCTGTCGTCCGGGTTCTCAAAAAACGGCGGCAACGTCATCAACCCGATCAGTTCGAGTCTGCTCAACTCTCCGACACGTTCAGCCAATTGCCACAAACCTGTTTCTTCAATTCCCGACTTCGTTTCTTCCTGACCCAAATCCACCTGAATCAGTACCGGAAGTTTTTCCCTTCCTTCTTCTCCACACAAACGATCTAAACGTCGCGCGAGATCGATCGAATCAAGAGAATGGATGACGTCAAACAGGTTTACAGCACGCCGCGCCTTGTTTGCCTGGAGATGTCCGACGAGGTGCCAGCGGACCTTATCGTGCCCGACTTCCGCGATCTTTTCTTCAGCTTCCTGCACACGGTTCTCGCCCAGGTCGGTTGCCCCAAGCTCGATCAGGTGCTTCACGACGTCCGCCGGATGGGTCTTGCTGATGGCAATGAGCCTGACCTCCTCGGCCGCGCGGCCAGCCTTCCCGGCAGCGTCTGCAAGCTGGGCACGGACCCGTGCAAGTCGTTCTGCCAGTGGGTCTTCCGCGGGATTAACGTGTGTCATAACCGGATTGATAGACAATCATAATAACCCAGACCGCAAAAGGAGCTAGAAGCGCCCTCGGGTTTAATGCTATGGTAACGAGTACTGAACCGGGCGCCGCAGCGCCCCAGTCAATCTCCTCCGGTTCCGTTGAGCCCCAAGCCCTCATCAATCAAATTTGATTCGAGGAGGATCTTATGAAGGTTTCAATTTCGAGAAACGTAGGGATTGCTCTGTTGCTGCTGGTAATGCTGCTGACAGTATCGTACGAAGCCATGGGCCAGGGTCGTGGCCGCAGGGTGTCACAATCCGATAAGAAGTGTGCCAAGTTTGTTAACTGTCACGACGCGCGCGATGGTCGTTTGGACGGGCGCGGACCGCGACGCAATGTGTCGCTTACGGATCGCATTTGGAGGCGTAGTCGCAGAAACCGCGACCGCGACAGAGACTCTGACAGAATTACCCGTCGTCGCCGCAGCCGTGATTTCGACCGTGATTGGCGCCGGCGGTAGGTGTTCTTGACACTCTCTGAACGCATTCGCATAATGACTCTCCCCAGTACTTGCGGATGTGGCGGAACTGGCAGACGCGCAGGTCTCAGAAGCCTGTGATGGTGACATCGTGGAGGTTCAAGTCCTCTCATCCGCACCAATACACTTCACAATTCTTAACAACTCTTAACAACACTTAACTCATCAAAGCCAAAATAATTGCCACGGATTTTCGGAGGCCGGTGTTTTTGGTAGTAGAGGTCCAGTCCGAAAGGGGAGTATTAATGAACGAAGCTTTGATGGAAACAGACAATTTGAGACAGTCCGCTGTCAACCCGATGCCTGACAGAATGGTGCGTCTGAAACTTGCTGAGCGACCCGATCGAGATCGCATTCAACGCGTTGTCGATCTGGCCGACGCACTGTTAAATGAGGCGGAGACGTTGGCACGCGATAAGGCTTTCACAGAGGAAGCCACCCGACTCAAGCCGCTGGACATTCTTGGAGGAATCAGTTTCTATGACGAAGTGCAGCGGTTCGAGACCCACCTGATCAAGATGGCGCTGGCAGAGACTGGTGGAAACCAGGCGAAGGCAGCAAGGCTCCTTGGAATTAAAGCAACAACACTGAACTCGAAAATTAAACTCTTCAACATTGAGGTAGGCTAGGCTCCCCAGCCAGCTCAGATTAGCAGCAGGAGCAGCGTGCAGGAGCAGGTTTTCGAGCCTGCTCCTGCTTCCTGCTTCTGCCCCTGTCAGTTTACAGCTTCCGACGGACCGAGTAGCTCAGGCTCGGTGACGTCGGAAACTGTTAATAACTGCTCCTCAAAAAGATTCGAATCAATCAACGTCTGCACCACGTAACGACCTGCGGTCGGGAAAGTCACGTTAACAAAGAAGCTGATGTTGTCAGCGAAGCCGCCCGAGGCGATCTCGAATCGCGTCGGTTGCGAGACGACGATTGGGTTTTGTCGATCGGGCGTGAGGATGCGCACCTCTGAAAGATAACTGCCCTGCCCCTGCCAGTGGTTAACGATGGCAAACTTGATTAGCGATACGGGCAACTGCTGCACCATGATGTTTTGAAAAACACCCATAAACGACAACTTGTTCCCAGCCTCGAGCCTCACGTCGTCGCAAAAGAGCGTATAGATTAAATTCAGTTTCTTTGGTTGTTCTGTTGTGCTCATTGTGCCTCTTTGTGGCTAACCCAACATTTCTTTAAATGTGTCTTCATCGATAACAGTGACGCCCAGTGACTCTGCTTTATCGAGTTTCGATCCCGCCGCTTCGCCTGCGACGACATAATCCGTCTTCTTGCTGACAGAAGAATTCACTCGCCCGCCTCGGGCTTCGATCAGCGCACGCGCTTCATCGCGAGTGAAGCTCACGAGCGTGCCTGTTAGCACAAACTGCTTTCCCGCGAATCGCTCATCCGTTTGCGCGCTGCTTCGCCTCGCGGCTTCTGTTTTGACCCCAGCAGCGCGGAGCCTATCACAGAGCGCACGATTTCCTTCATCGTCAAACCAGTCACGGACACTCTCTGCGACCGTCAATCCGATCTCGGGGATCGCATCCAGCTCTTCGACGGTCGCACTCGCCAGTCGTTCGAGTGACCCCATCTCGTGCGCGAGGATCCCCGCTGTGCGCTCACCGACGTGGCGAATGCCGAGCGCATAGATCAGATTCGATAAATCGCGTGACTTACTCGCTTCGATCTGCGACAGAAGGTTCGTCGCAGATTTCTTCGCCATCCGCTCCAAACCCGCGATCTGCTCCAAAGTCAACGAATAAAGATCGCCAACATCCTTGACGAGCTTTTCGGCGATAAGCTGCTCGGCAAGTGACACCCCCAATCCCTCGATACGCATCGCGCGCCGTGACGCGAAGTGAATCAGCTTGCCAAGGAGTTGTGCGGTGCAATCCGCGGCGACGCAACGCGCGACAACTTCGCCTTCCGGACGGGAGATCACGCCGCCACACACCGGACATTTCTCTGGGGGTTCAAAATCTCTTTCTTTACCAGTCCGTTTCGAGGTAACGACGCTGAGCACTTTGGGAATGATCTCGCCGCTCTTCTCGATCATTACCCAGTCGCCGATCTTCACGCCCAGGCGCTTGATTTCGTCTTCGTTGTGCAGAGTGGCTCGCGCGACAGTCGTGCCCGCGAGAAACACCGGTTCGAGAAAAGCCACTGGCGTAAGTGCGCCCGTGCGTCCGACGGAGACAAAGATGTCCAGAACCTTTGTCGACGCCTGTCGCGCAGGATACTTGTATGCGATGGCCCAACGCGGGGCTTTCGAAGTCGCGCCAAATTCGTCTTGTAGCCCGGTCGAGTTGACCTTGACCACGAGGCCGTCGATCTCGTATCCGAGTTCATCGCGCAGCACTTCCTTCTCGTTTGCAAAGTCGATCACTTCCTCGATCGTCTTGCAGAGTTTGCGATGTGGATTGACGCGGAAGCCTGCTTTGTCGAGCCAGTTGAGTGCTTCCCAATGCGTCGGAAAAGGTTTGCGGCCATTCACGAGCAGATCGTAAGCAAACATGTCGAGCTTGCGGCGCGCGACCAAACGCGAGTCGAGTTGGCGGATCGCGCCGGCGGCCGCGTTGCGTGGGTTCGCAAACCTCGGTTCGCCCTGCTCTTCCCTTTCAGCGTTGGTCCTTTGAAAGACTTCCAGCGGAATGAACACCTCGCCGCGTACTTCAAGACCGGAGTCGATGCGCTTTGCATCCGATTTGAGACGCAGCGGAACACTTCGAATCGTTCGCGCGTTTTGCGTGACGTCTTCACCGATGCGTCCATCACCACGCGTGACGCCGCGTGCCAGCACACCATCCTCGTACTGAAGCGACAGCGACAGACCATCGATCTTGAGCTCGGCGACGTATTCCAGTGGACGGCCTTCAGCTAGGCGCCGGCAACGCTCGTCGAATGCACGCAGCTCGTCGATGTTGTAGCTGTTGTCGAGCGAGAGCATCTGGCGAGTGTGAAGAACCTCCGGAAATCCTTCCGCCGGCCGTCCACCGACACGTTGCGTGGGACTGTCGGGCGTTATTAACTCGGGATGCTCAGCTTCGAGCTTCTGAAGATTTTCGAGTAGTTGATCGTATTCGCGATCGGAGATCTCGGGCGCGTTTCCGACGTAATAGAGTTCGTCATGACGGCGAATCTCGTCCCGTAGTTGCTCGATCTTTTTTGCGTTCCGTATCAATCCGGTTAATCCGTGGCTTTAGGTTTTAGCTTCGGCAGAGGCGCCGTCGGTTTACTATCGTCATGCGATACGGCTTTCGACCCTGCCAGCTTATGAATCACGCGCCCGATCACTTTGATACTCTTCAGAAAATCGTCAATACGAATGTTCTCGTTTGGTCCATGCGGATTCGATCCGGCATAGCTGGTCCCAAAAGACGCCACGGGTGTAGGCGGTTGCGACACACCACACACAGCGCCCACTGGTCCACTCGACGGATCCATCGGATAGATGAGCGGCGGCTTACCGTGAACCTCCGTCGTCGACTCAATCACCGCACGCGCAACACGCGACTTCGCCGACGATTTCGCCAGCGGCGCACTTCCGAGCTCGATGATCTCGATGTCTCTAAACCCACGCACGTCGAGATGTTCGCGTAAGAGTTCGACGACGATCTGCGCAGTCAGATCCGGCACGAGTCGGAAATCGAGTCGCGCCATTGCAGTGCTCGGCAAAACAGTCTTCGCGCCGGCTTCCGTGTGACCGGTGTGTATACCGCAGATCGTGCAGGTTGGACCAAAGATATGTTCTTTGACCAGCGTCTGTCCCTTCAGCGATCTGACCCAGCCGTTAATACGAAACTCGCGTTTGAGCCCCACCTCATCGAGCTCAATCGTTTTCAAAACTTCGACATCTTCATCACTGATCGGAGCGATATGAGACGAGAATCCGTCGATCGTTATCACTCCTTTGGGCGAGGTGATAGTCGCGAGCGCTTGCACTAAACGCCAGGCGGGATTAGGAACGATCGTGCCCCACTTCGAGTGCAGATCTGAGTGCGCTCCGAACGCACGCAACTCGAGAAACGTAATACCCTTAAACCCCAGGCTTATAATCGGCGTCTCTTTTGTGTCGCTCGATCCTTCGTCCCACAAGCAGCCGTCAGCTTTCAACAAGTCCGCGTTCTCGTCTGTGAAGCGATAGAGACTCGGACTGCCAAGACCGTCCTCTCCTTCGACGATGAAGCGCAGCGCAACCGGAAGTTTCCCAAACGTTTTCTGATACGCTTCGACGGCTGCCAGACGGGCGACCAAATCGCCTTTGCTGTTTGCAGCGCCGCGTGCGTACAACTTTCCGTCCTGAATCGTTGCTGCAAAAGGTCCTGACGACCACTCGTTGAGATGGCCCACCGGCTGCACGTCGTAATGCCCGTAAACGACGAAAGTCCTGGTCCCGCTGCCACACTCGCCGTAGATGATCGGATACCCCGAACCGATGCGAAACGAACGCGTGCCGATACCGATTCGCTGCATCGACTGTTCGACCGTCTCAGCGATCGCGCGCATGCCCGTGCCACGCGCAGCTACGGACGGCATGCGGCAGAGATTCTGCAAGCGCTCCGTAAAGCTGCGGGCGTGTCGATCTACATAGCGGTCAAACTTCGTAAAGGGCATGCCTAACACTGGGGTTCCGTAATTTCTTCTCTGCGTATCTCTGCGCCTCTGCGGTTACTGCTTTTTACGTATATATTTACCGCAGAGGCGCAGAGGAACGCAGAGATACGCAGAGAAGAACTTCAAGCTATTTTACTGGGTTCGAACAGAAGATATTGCGAGTGTTCAGCGCCTCGCTCAAAACCGGCACAAATCAATCCCTGGGCCAATGCTTTCTTGAACTCCGCTCGCACACGCGCCTGCTCATCTCGTGCGCGTTGCGGATCCTGCTTCACGAGCGCACTCCATTCTGAAGGTATGGCGATCGACGCATCCGGCTCCGCATCGATCGCGCCCGACGCTCCAGAGGCAAGCGCACGAACACGCGCGGAGTCTAAGTTCCATGTCGCCGACATCCTATCGCTCGGCAACCCCAAAACCTGTTCGGCACCGTAATCGATCCCGTAAAAGTTGTCGGCGTACGTCTCAACAATCGCGCCGAGCCGGTTCAGATTGAAATGCGCGTTGCGCGCCAGCATCGGATCCCACGTCCACTTGATAAGCTTTCTGCCTTCTGCAAGCGCGCGCTCTCGCTGCGCCCACTTCAAACGCGCACCCACGCCTCTATTCTGATAATCCTTCGCGACCGCCATCACGTGCGAGTACCCGAAGATCTCATCGTTCGCACGCACCGCCGCAAGGTGATGCACAAAACCAACCATGCGATCCGCCGAAAACGCACCCAGCGTCCAGCCGCCTGCCTGGCGCGAAACGATCAGATGTCGTCGTGGTGAAATTTCTAAATCAGGAAGGCCGAAGGCTTCGCGTTGCAGGTAAACACACCCATCGAACTCTTCGATCGTGGTGCACTCCCGCACTATGATCTCTTCCATCCGTCACTATCATCCCTTCAATGGGCGTGCTGGTATTTGAATCGTGGCTGCGAGCCCGCGCGGCTCGCTGTTTTCCAAACTCACTCTTCCGCCGATCAGTTCGAGCAATTTACGACCGATAATTATTCCGAGCTCGTTGATGTTTGGCTCGTGGCCCGGCGAAGCATGTTCCGGATCGAAAATGTTTGCAGTATCCGCGCGTGCCTCGCCATTGTCGACGATCTTGATCGACAGCAAACTTTCGCCATCGATGTCGACGTTAACTTTAACCGATTCACCAGCAGGACTGCGACTAACAGCCCATGCGATAAAGTTGAAAAGCGTCTGCCGCAACTTCCCCTGATCGGTGACAATCGTCGTGATAGCCGGCGCGAGTTCGTAGTCGATCTTGACCTGCGCTTTCTGCGCCATGCGCGCCGCCGCTGCACAAGACTCGCGCAGCACTTCGCGCAACGAAAACTCCTGTAGAAAAACTTCGGTTTGTCCCGCTTCAATGCGCGACAAGTCGACGAGTTGATTCAAGCTCGCCTGAAGTTGCAGGCCCGAGTCCTGAACTTTCTGACAAAACCTGCGCTGCGTATCCGTCAGCTCTTCCTGGTCGAGCAGGATCTCGCTGAAACCAAGGATTGACGTGAGAGGAGTGCGCAGTTCGTGCGACATCCTCGCGAGAAAGAGCGAGCGATAGTGAGAGACGCGTCTGAGCTCGCGATTCGCCTCCTCGAGTTCGGCGGTGCGCTTTCTCAATTCATCGATCAGGCGTTCGACGCGTTCGTGGGAGTTTTCTGCCGTCGCTGTCATATAGATCTCAACCCGTTTGAAAGTTTTCTGCTGCTGGGGGTCAATCAGGGGTTCCCTCACTATAGCGCCTTTGCGCCTCTGCGACAAAATTTGCTCAAATAGGCCGCGGATGGACGGCCAACTTAGCGAGCAGCCGCTCGCGGAACTCATGCGGGAAATCTCAGCGAAGTCTCTCGGTGGCAGGCTCCGCCTGGAAAACAATCGTGTCCAGGTCGTGGCTTACTTTGAAAACGGTGAATTTGTTTACGCTGCTTCGAACGTGCGAACGCTGCGGTTGCGCGAGTATCTGCTGAAAAGCAATCTTGTGACCGAGCAGACGCTGAAACAGTTTAACGATCGCGTGTCTGACGGCGACGTGATCAAGGTGCTCTGTGCACAAAAGCTGCTGACACCCGGTGGCGCGGAACAGATTCAAGTCAAACAGGTTTCGGACGTGCTTCGTCTCGCACTTTTATGGACCGAAGGCACGTGGCAATTCGATTCGAGATCTCATCTCAACGACGCATACGATCTCAAAATCAATGTGGGCTCATTGCTTCTCGATACCGGGCGCAGGTTACCTGCGAAGTTTACCGCATCACGGTTTCGCAATCCCGGTGAAGTGATCACTCCACTCGCGACGCCGCTGGTCTATGACAACTTGTTGCCGGCGGAAGTTTTTCTGCTTTCACGTGTCGATAGACCGACGGTTCTGCGAGATCTGATCGCCATCAGCGGGGCGAATGAAGAAGAGACGCTCCAAATCGTCTACTCCCTCGCACTCGGTGGTCTGCTGAAACGAGAGAACTGGAAGAGTGCGTTTCGCGATCCGCAACCCGCGCCGCAGCCGGAACCTGAAAAAGAGTCAACGCCGAGTCGCGAGCAGTCTGAAGTCGATCTCGAACAGATCGAGAGCTTCCTTGCGCGTGTGAAGAATGCGCAGACGCATTACGAAGTGTTGGATGTCAATTGGGACGTGACAGCGCAGAGTTTGAAGACTGTGTATTACCAACTCGCGCGGCGTTATCATCCGGATCGATTTCGGAGATCGTATCCCGCGGTCGTGTCGCGTTTGGAGTCGGCGTTCGCGCGAATCACACAGGCTTACGATACGTTGCGAGACGACGGGCTTCGTGCAAGTTACAACTCGAAGATCGAGGCTCGAAGGAAAGCCGCTCAGTTGACCGACTCCGCGCCGAAAGTTTCGCAGGAATCAATCGCGGAAGGTGAGGTGGAACCGGCTGTTTCGAAAGCCGGACGTGCAGCGGAACAGTTCAAGGAAGGACTTGCAGCGCTCGAACTCGGGGAAAGGAAAACCGCGCTCGGTCTCTTTGCGTCCGCCGCGAGGGCTGTTCCGAATGAGCCGCGTTACCGCGCGAATTACGGACGCCTCCTGGCGGGCAACGAACGTACGCGGCGTGCCGCGGAAGCCGAGCTAACGGCTGCCATAAAACTCGATCCGAGTAATGCCGAGTATCGAGTGATACTCGCGGAGTTGTATCGAGACCTTGGCTTGAAGTTGAGGGCAAAAGGTGAAGCGGAGCGCGCCGTCGCCGCCGATCCGAACCACCAAAGAGCCCGTGAGCTGTTGCGAGAGTTGAAATAGCCGCAGATTTTCGCGGCTTAAATCAGACGAGTTACGCAGAGAGTTTGCGAGCTTTTGCTCAGTATGTTGAAATTGGCACGACCATGGTCGCAGTTCAAGCAGACTTAATCGACCGTTCCGCCGCCGAAGCCTTTATCCAGCTCGCGCGGACGACCGATAAATTCGAGCGCTACGAAAACCCGCACGCGCAACGCATTGCCGCGATCGCAGATGAGATCGCGACGTCATTTCATCTCGCACGCCACGATCGCGGCTCGCTCTACGCCGCAGCCCTGTTACACGACCTGGGCGAGGTCGCGATGGAACGCGATTACATCCAGGCAAAGGGGGCGCTTTCGAGTGAAGAACGGCTCGACCTCGCGCGTCATCCCGTTATCGGTGAACGCGAGGCGTCGAGAGTGGGCGCGGATCGCGCGGCGCAACTGCTCGTTCGCTGGCACCATGAATGGTGGAACGGCGCCGGATACCCGGATGCGTTGCGGCGCGAAGAGATTCCGCTGACTGCGCGAATCCTGCGTGTTGCAGACTCGTACGCAGCACTCACGGATGCGCGACCATTTCGTCCGGCGCTGACCGAAGAAGCAGCGAAGCGCGAGCTGATCGATCGCGCGGGGATCGAGTTTGATCCCGGTGTCGTGAGCATTTTTCTTTCGCTCGAACCGATTTCTGAAATGGCTTCGTTTGCACACGCTGGAGAAGACGTCCCTGCTCCAGACACTGACGAGAAGAAGAGTCGCCGGTGGGACCTGTTTTCGTTTTCGAAGTAATCAAGTATGCAATTTCCAAACGGCTGGCTGGCTTTCGAATTGGGCGTACTCCGGCGACTGAAGTTTTCTTCAGTAGCACTTCCCTTTACCGGAGAGCCGGAGATGTGTGTTCACTTGAAGACCTGGAACGTGCGCGTGGCGGCGAACGATCCGATGATCTGGTCGTACACGAAAGCCTTCGCACTCGTTGAAAACAACACCGAACAACTCGACGATGCCGACGTCGAAACGTTGCTCGACGATGCCTATGTCCCGCGCGAGAAACTCGAAAACCGCGCGTTGCTCAAGTGGTTCAACGAGACTGATGCATGGTGGTTCGACAATCTGCGTGTTAACGCCGAACATCTCGAACCGTACAAGCGCGCGCTCGCGTTGACTGCGGGAATGATGACTGGCGATTACGTTCTTTCTTTCGACGAACGGACGCGCCATCTGCGTCAACCATTGTCGTTGCCGCTGGTATTTCGTCGCATGCTTGATTGTCTTCCCGAACCTAACGACAACACGCTGCGCAACAAGAGCAGTAATCAGGACGTGCGAAACTTCGTGGCCGAGCGCCATCACACGGATCTGTTGTTTTTGAGACTGCCGGTTCCGGTCACGCAAATGACGACGGCGCAGGATCCGATCGTCACGTGGCGCGAGGAGTGGTTGCGAGGCGGTGATGACTTCTGGTTGGAACTGGAACGATCGCGCGATCAGCGACTCGGTTCGAGAGTGCAGAGCAAACAGCAGTATCTTGGGTTTGTTGAGGATCTCCTCCGCACCTCCTCGCACATCCCCGCCTGGGCCATCGCACACACGGAGAACGGCTTTATCTCGAATGAAGAGCTGGTCGAGAAGATCGGGCGGGTGCGCAAGGTTTCCTCGATCTATTCGAAAGACTTTTCAGACATGCTCGGTGTCCGAGCTTCCCTCATCGTTGCGACGAGTTAATCCGTTTGTGTGATTTGGGTACCAGTTTTACGCCTGTGCAACGAACTTGTATCCGACACCTCTCACGGTTAGTAGGTGCCGTGGTCGCGAGGGTTCATCCTCAATATATTTCCGCAAACGCACGATGAAGTTATCGATCGCCCTCGTATCAGTGTCCTCTCGCAGTCCCCAAACATCCTCGAGGATCGCGCTGCGCGAGACGATTTTGCCCTCGTGATTGATCAAGTATCGCAGCAGATCGGCTTCCATCAGCGTCAGGTTAACCGTCTGCGATCCCGACCGAAGCTCGAGCGCCTCGAAGTCGATCGTCTTCCCGTCAAAGTCGAACGTCTTCGACCCGTCACCATCCTGCGCAATCCTGCTGCGATCTTTTCGGAACCACTCGCGCCGGCGCAGCAACGCATTGATCCGCGCCAGCAAAACCCCGAGGTCAAACGGTTTCGGAAGATAATCGTCCGCGCCCGCCTCGAATCCGCGAAGCACATCCTGCGCCTGCCCGCGCGCAGTCAACATCAGAATCGGAACGAACTGCCCTTGCGAGCGCAGCCTCGACGCGAGCGAAAAGCCGTCAATCCCCGGCAACATCACATCCAGCACGACGACGTCGTAACTCCTGCTCGAATCGGCCAAAAGCGAAAGCGCTTCTTCACCGGTGCCCGCGGTGTCGACCTCGTAACCCTCGGCGTTCAGGTTGTAGCGCAACCCGTCAGCGATGTGTTTCTCGTCCTCAACAATCAAAACAGAAGTCATGAATTAACCCTGGGTAGATGAACTGTGAACGTACTTCCATGTCCCAAGCCACGGCTCTCGGCAAACACTCGACCGCCGTGCTTCTGAACAACTGAGTGAACGATAAATAACCCCAGGCCAGTTCCCTTGACACGCGCCATGAACCGGCCAGGCACACGGTAAAAACGTTTGAAGATTCGCTTCAACTGCGCGTTCGGAATTCCGATTCCCTCGTCGGCGACGCGCACCGCCACGCGCTTCTCGTCCAGCGTCGAAACCGACACGGAAACGCGCACCTCGTCGTCTGAATACTTCACTGCGTTGTCGAGCAGGTTTGAAAACGCAGCGCGCAGCTCGTCGATGTCGCCCGACACCTTCACCGCTTTTGCTTCGGGAGACTCGTTGTAAATCAGGTGCGACTCGTTCAGCCCGTAACGCACGCGCGTCAGTTCCAGACACTCCCGGACCATCTCACCGAGATCGATCACAGAGTTGGAAATACGACGGCGTTTGAGCCCTGTGCGTCCAGCGCGCAAAACCTGTTCGACGGTCAATAACAACCGATCGCTGTCCGCAAGCATGATGTTGTAAAACTCGCGCCGCTGATCCTCGTCGACTTCTCGTGTCTTCAACGTCTCGAGATAGAGGCGGATCGACGCGATGGGCGTCTTTAGCTCGTGCGTGACTGCGTTGATGAATGCGTCGTGCTGTTCGTTGCGGCGTATCTCGCGGATGAGGAAAGTCGTGTTCAGGACCAGTCCGAAGATCAGCACGAGAAAAAATATGATCCCGAAAACAAGCAGCGCGACTTCACGCCAGTTGAGCAGTATCCAACCGACGTTCAGCGCGATCGCCAAAGCAACCAGGCACGCGCCGAGCGTGATGAAGAAAGCTACTGACTTGCGACGACGTGCTCTAACGCGCATGAGCAGCGATTGTATCTAATCCGTAGCAATCGGTGTTATCCGCGGTTGAACTTTCTTCGGTAATCGAACCCTCTTTGAAATAAACAAAGCCAACCAAACAATCCCCGCGATCCCGGAAAGCAGACCAGTGATAACCGTCAACGTTCGCGGCGAGATCCAGTGAAGCGACCATCCCGCGACTGCGGTTGAGAAACTCCAGATCATCATCTCCGCTGCACGGTCACTTGTCGAAACTCTGCCTCTCAACTTATCGGGCACCAGACGCATCAACAGCGTTTCCTGCACCGCAAACTCTGCTCCCAACAACACGCGTGAGATAAACAACATCACACACGCCAACACCAGCGTCGGCATCACACCTGATACCGCGAAGAAGATTCCCTGAATAAACAGGCTCCAACCGATGAAGCCGATCGTCCGTTGTTTCAACTCGAAATACGCACCTACGCGACGCGCGATCATCATGCCGATAAACAGTCCGAAGCCTCCCGCGAAATAAAACGCGGCGACTGCTGCATCGGCACTGATGCCGTTCCGGCCTCCGAAAACTAACGCGCCGAGCCGATCGGCAATGAGATTGACCGCACCACCGCCGATGGCCCAGATTATGTTAATTCCGAGAATCGTCGCTACAGGCGCATGCGTGACAATGTAGGACCAGCCCTCGCGCATGTCAGACCAGTAACCGCGGTAGAGGCTCTTCGGTTGCGCCGCGATCTCGGTTGTTGTTTGACTCGTCTCCTCCTCGGGGACGAGCCATACAGAGTACGCCGAGGCGACAAACGACAGAGCATTGATTATGAACGCCGCTTCGTAACCGACATATGCGACGGTCCATCCGCCAAGCGCGGCGCCAAGCGACATCAGCAGAAACCTGGAGGAAAACATCAACGCGTTACCCGCGAGTAGATCGCGTTCGCCGGTGATGTTCGGAACCGCAGCATTCTTCGCCGCTTCAAAGAACGCGCCGAAGAACGCGAGCAGCGCGGTGCAGAGATAAGCGAACCACAGATCCTCCGGCCGGTGTACAAACAACAATCCGAGTGCGACCACAACCCGCAGCAGATCCGTCGCGATCATCACCGTTCGACGCGACCAACGATCGACGAACGCGCCGGCAAGCGGTGCAAAGAGCGTGAAAGGGACCAGACGAAAGATGAGAACGAGCGTGGTTACTTCCGGAGCGGCGTTGGAAACCACGCGCACCAATCCCAGCACGGCAATGAAGTTGAACCAGTTGCCGAGTTCCGAGATGACCTGCCCGATCCATAATCGCCTGAAAGAGCGATTGCGCTGCAGGAGTTGGTAGTAAGTGAGTGAATCCATTATCGAAAATGAGTTCCTACTCTGCGTATCTCTGCGTCCTCTGCGCCTCTGCGGTGAACTGGATTTAAGCACCCATTCACCGCAGAGGCGCAGAGGACGCAGAGATACGCAGAGGGAGAAACCTTGCTTCGCCAACTAAAAAAGCCGCCGAATTCGATCCGGCGGCTCGCGATCTGCTTCGTTCTTTCGAACGTCATCCTCCAACAAATCGCGGCGGCCGCTTTTCAAGAAATGCCGAGACGCCTTCTACAAAATCCCTGGTCTTACCCGACTCAATCTGCGTCTCGCGCTCCAAATCCAGTTGACTTCCATAATCATTTACTGCGCTGGCCTCCAACATCATCTTGATCCGTGCGATGGCTGCTGTCGGTGCCTGGGCCAGCCTCTCCGCCATCCCCATTACCTTGTTCATCAATTCGTCGTCCGGCGAGACCGAATTAATCATCCCCATTTCCGCAGCGGCTTGAGCACTAATCAAGTCGCCTGTAAACATCAGCTCGGCTGCGCGTTTCCAACCTACGAGCCGCGGAAGAATAAAAGTTCCACCACAATCAGGTGTTAGACCAATCTTGATAAACGCCTGATTGAACTTTGCGCTCTCTGCTGCAATCACCAGATCGCAAGCGAGTGCGAGATTGCATCCACCTCCCGACGCAACACCATTGACCGCAGCGATGAACGGCACGGGCGTCTTGCGAATCAAAAGAACCGCTTCATTCAAAAGTCTTAAAGGTTCATCAAAAAACGCTTCCACACGCCCGTCATTCTGCCCGATCTCCTGCATCGCGCGCAGATCTCCACCGGCGGAAAATGCTCGTCCCGCGCCAGTAAGCACAATCACTCTCGCACCGCGTTCCATTGCTTCGCTCACCGCGGCTTTGAAGTCATTCGCTACTTGCACGTTGAGCGCGTTGAGTCGATCGGGCCTGTTCAAAGTCAGCACGCCGATCGCACCACGCATCTCCAATTGAATAGTTTCGTAAATCATCAGCCCTTTTTGGGGACAGTCTTCCCAATAATCGCGTAAAAATCCACCGCGTCGGGAAAAATACTTTAGTTTTCTTGTGGTCTATGCCCGAAGCTAGCTCATCACAACCGCAGCTGATCTGGACTTCAGCCTCTCGGTTGCGCGCGGCTTGCGCTAAAGCAATCGCTGCATAAAACCGGTCTGCCTGTTGATGGCTTGAACGGCACTGAATCGTTCTTGCCACACTGGTCGCATGTTATATCAAATCTTTGGCGTTCGCCTCCTTGTCCTTTCGAGCCACCGAAGTTCGCGCGCCGTGCATCACGGCATGGCTTGCATCGTTTCGGGTGAGTTAAGTTACGTTCACGGTAATACTCTTGTTCACGTTCCGTAAACATGAACGGAGTGCTGCACTCCGAACATGTAATTTCAAGGTCTGGCATCGCGGTTCTCCTAGAAAGTGAGATTGAGGATCTCGCTCTCTATGCTCTTCGGAGCGCTGGCGTTACGTTTCTCTCAGCCACCGGGTTGTGGCACGAAAGCGCTGGTTTCAAACGCACGCCGAAAAGCCTGCGTCCCGACGGTTAATTGGGCTGAGTGTACTCCAGTAGTTCACTTTTTTCTACGTATTTCTACGTACGCAAACGAACAAAAGTGTGGCGAATGATCTTCACACACCGCGTTCATGTTGCAGTCGAGCCACACAGCCATCAGGAAAACTCTGACTTTCAATCGGTACGTTGCTTGCTCATCATTCGCCGAACGTATGAATCAAGTCTGCCACAAGGGTCCCGACACTTGATCAAACAGACCACTCTCGGAAGTGCCGTCGAAACTCACGGAATAGGACTGCACACTGCTGTTCCGGTTCACGTACGTCTCGTCCCAGCTCCACCTGACACTGGATATGTCTTTCGTCGCACCGATCTCGGTGGGTTTGAGATTCCCGCGACTGTCGAGTCCGTGGCGAACTGCGGTTATGCGACGACGTTGATGCGCACAGGTGTGATGCTTTCGACTGTCGAACACCTTCTGGCAGCGCTGCGTGGGTTGGGTGTCGACAATGTCTTTATCGAAGTCGACAATCTCGAGATTCCGATCATGGATGGTTCGGCGGAGAATTTTGCGGAGATCATCGAGCGGGCGGGGATGGTCCAGCAGCCGCTCGCGCGACGCGCGCTGCTCGTGCGGGAGAAAGTTTCGTTTGAACAGGGCAATCGCCGCATCAGCGTTGAGCCCGCGGACACTTACCAGATCGACTGCCTCATTGACTTCTCACATCCGATGATTGGCGTGCAGAGTTTGTTTGTGGAACTGAACAACGGCGCTTTCAGCCGCGACATCGCCGCGGCGCGCACGTTTGGGTTCACTCACGAGATTGAGGAACTGCGGCGGGCCAACCTCATTCGCGGCGGCTCACTGGACAACGCGATCGTACTCACGCCTGAGGGTATGTTGAATGAAACAGGCCTGCGCTTTCGCGACGAATTCGTGCGTCACAAAATCCTCGACATCATCGGCGATTTAGCATTACTGGGAATGCCAATCCTCGGCAAAGTCGTCGCCGAGCGCAGCGGCCACATCATGCATGCGGGATTAATGTCGAAGCTGTTAAGGGTTCGATCGGCGTGGGATATCGTGGATATGCGTTAGAGCCGCGCTGTGTGACGCAAGAAAAGAAATCATTGGTCAGATATCATTTGACATTTGTCATTTGTGATTTAATTCCGCGCGGCGGTTCTGAGTGAAGCGGCGAAGATCTTGCACAGGTCGCCGTTTTCCTGAATGATCTCCACTAGCAACTCCCTCTTCAAAAGCCTGCTTCGCTCGATGATCCGCAGCCAAATTGAGGTCTCATTCAGTTCTTTGAGGACTACCCTTAACTTGTGAATGAAATCCGCGCGACTTTCTGCACCGCGAGCTTCACCGTAGTTTGGAGCAGGCGATGTACCAGACCTCAGAATCTGTCCGGCTATATGTTTACCTGCGGATGTCCTCGGCAAACGCGCCGAGAGTTTGATAATTCGAACAGCGAAGTTAACTAACCGCTCTTCTAATTCATCTGCCAGCGACACAGAGTGTCTTCTTATTATTTCCGTTTTCATTTGTGAGGACTCCATTGCGATGAGGATGTGTGACCTGAACTTATTTCAAATGACAAATGATAAATGTCAAATAATATATGACCAATGATTCTTTTAGAGACCGCTCCTCACAATATCATGCACTCTAATTAGTCCTACGCACATCTGATCTCCATCCACGACCGGCAACACCGAGATCTGCCGGGGTCGATCTTCCATCAGACGCAGCGCATCGAATGCCAGCAACTCGGGCGTCGCGACCACCGGTTTGCGCGTCATGAAATCATCGCCCGTTAATGCAGCCAGCGAATCGTGACTCGTCCGTTCAATCGCTCTTCTTAAATCACCTTCAGTGATGATCCCTTCGAGTCGCCCGTCACCATCCACGACACACACGGCTCCGAGGCCAAACCTGCTTAACGCCCTCACAACCTGCATCCACGAAGCACCAATGCCAATCGTCGGATTCTCGACATCGCGGTGCATCAGATCGCCGACACGTAACGTTAGTCTCTTCCCCAATCGCCCCGCTGGATGATTCACCGCAAAATCGTCGGACGTTAGTCCTTTTACTTTCATCACCGTCATCGCCAGCGCATCACCGATCGCGAGCGCAACCGTCGTGCTCGTAGTCGGTGCAAGATTTAAAGGACACGCTTCCTGGTCCACAGATGCGTCGAGCACAGCATCCGAGCGACGCGCAAGCGTCGAGTTGAGGTTTCCGACGACAGCGACAATCGGCACACTGCGATTCTTCAAGTAAGGCAACATCGCGATGATCTCGTCTGTCTCGCCACTGTTACTCAACACGATAACAACATCGTCGGCCTGAACGATCCCGAGACTGCCGTGCAGCGCATCGGACGGGTGGAGGTAGAGCGCGGCCGTTCCAGCGCTGGTCATCGTGGCCGCGATCTTCTGGCCGATAATCCCCGACTTCCCAACGCCGAGAATCACTACCTTCCCTTTGCACTGCGCCAACAGCTCAACCACACGCTCGACCTGCTCCTGGTCGAGGCGTGTCGCCGTCTGTGCGATCGCCTCTGACTCGATGCGCAGTAGTTGTTGAATTTCAGCAAGGTGGCCCTGGCTCATGTCGGCCTTTGATATACGACCGACATCACATTTGGCAAGTCGGCGACTGGTAAGTTATAGTCCGCGCATTCGTTCAGATTAAATTCAGGCGGAGTTTTGGGAGTGCAATGGGTCTGTTAAGCTTCCTTCCAAAAGAAGATCAATATTTTGATCTGTTTACGCAGATGACGCTCTACATCTCTGCCGCCGCGCGCGAATTGAAGGAGATGCTGGCGGACAAGAACCACGATTACGGCGAGTACGCCCAGCGAATCAAGGGACTCGAGCACGCCTGCGACGAACTCACACACAACATTTCAACGCGGCTGAACAAATCGTTCATCACGCCTTTCGACCGCGAAGACATCTACATGATGTCCACGGCGCTCGACGACATTGTCGACCTGATCGACGACGCGGCGCGCGCCATCATCATTTTCGATATTAAGGAAATTACGGAGTACGCGCGCGATTTTGCCGATGTGATCGAGCGCATGGCCGAACAACTGAAAGAGATTGTCTCCACGTTGAAGCGACCGAAGAATGTGACGCAGCGTCTGGTGGAGATTCATCGGCTGGAGAACGAAGGTGACGACATCTATCACGCCGCCATCGCCGAGTTATTTCACGAACAGCCCGACGCTTTGAATGTGCTGAAGTGGAAAGAGGTGTACGAGAAGTTAGAAGCCGCGGTCGATCGTTGCGAGAACGTGGCCAACATTATTGAGAGTGTGATCATTAAGCATACTTGATATGACCGCAACCCTTGCCTTCGTCATCATTCTCGTTTTTCTGGCACTTGTTTTCGATTACATCAACGGATTTCACGACGCCGCGAACTCCAT
>JBIOUJ010000176.1:0-11624 GCA_044867025.1 Pyrinomonadaceae bacterium
ACTAATAAAATGACGATCAGGGTTAGCGCGTGGACCATCCCCGAAACGGGAGTGCGAGCGCCTGATTTAATGTTGGTGGCGGTGCGCGCGATCGCGCCGGTAGCCGGTATTCCTCCCACGAACGGGACGGCGAGGTTGGCAACGCCTTGAGCAAGCAGTTCCACGTTGGAATTATGCCTGTCACCACTCATATTATCGGCGACGACTGCGGAGAGCAGACTCTCAATGGCAGCGAGCATCGCCACCGTAACGGCCGCAGGAAGCAGCGGCACGATTAGATCGGGTCGGACCTGTGGTAAGGAGACATGTGGCAATCCGGTCGGGATGCCGCCGAACTTACTGCCAATGGTCTCGACGGGAATTCCAAAAACGGCCACGGCGAGCGTAGCCAGCACAAGGGCAACGATCGAGCCTGGGACGCGCTTAGTCAGTCGTGGGAGCAGCAGAATGATCAGGAGCGAACTAACGCCAATCAGCAGTGCGGGCCACTGGATGCTTCCGAGGCCATTCGCCAGCAGGCGCATGCGCAATAAGAACTCGCTTGGTACCGCCTCGGTCTCGAGGCCCAGGAAGTCTTTAATCTGTGTCGAAGCGATGAGGATGGCAATGCCATTCGTGAAGCCAATGGTGACCGGGCGCGGAATGTATTTTACCGCCGTTCCTAAACCGGTCACCGCCATGAGCATGAGGATCACCCCGGCCATGATGGTGACCATCAGCAGGCCGGAAACTCCGTGGGCCGTGATGATTCCGGCCACGATGACCACAAACGCTCCCGTAGGACCACCGATCTGAAGCCGCGAACCACCTAAAGCAGATATGAGAAAGCCGGCGACGACTGCCGTGTAAATGCCGGCCTGCGGCGTAACACCAGAAGCGATCCCAAATGCCATAGCCAGCGGGAGAGCCACTAACCCAACCGTCACACCCGCAATTAGATCTGAAGTCAAGTCCTGCCTGGTGTATCCCGCTCGCAAGCACAAAACCGATTTTGGAATCCATTTCTTATTCAGCGACGTCACGGTTTTTCTTTTTTAGAAAGGAGTAATGGGGAAGTTCCTGCCGGTGTGCTCGGAACCAGTGTTACGCGGCCTTTTGGTTAAGACTTCGTCGACATAAGGAAGTGCGACACTGGCAGACCGCTCGGTCCTCTTCGAAGGAGTTTAGGTAGTCAACGGTTATCTCTTCTCCAGGCAGGATCTCCTGGAGTGCGAAGATGATCATGAATCCGTCAATAATGTAGACATCTGCATTAGGCTCGCAGGAGTGGTTAATGTACTGCGTATCGTTCCCACCCACGCTTCCGTCGATGTAAAGGTCCGCGTCCAATTCACTGATGCGCTTCACGCCGGGCCGTCTCATTCTCCGCATCGCCTCCGTGCGAGTAATCCTTTCACCGGCGTATTCTGCTATGGCACAGTTTTTCGGAATGTGAACAGTCGCGAAACAACCAAAGCCCTGAAGTCGAGACTTCTTGACTGATAATACGATCATCAACTTCTCCCCACCCCCTCGAACTTTCCCTTCCCTCATGAGTTTTGCCGGCATTAATGATCGAGCATGTTTTCAACGAACGCGCTGAGACGCCGACCGGCGGGCGGCTTTAGTTGGCGCGACCGCGTGAATCTCTTCAAGCATGCTGCGCACCCCGACGAGGTGGTGATTGAAGATTTCTTTGGCCGCATCAAGCAACTTAAATATGCTTTTGTCGCTCACGGAGTAATAGACGTTCGCGCCTTCTTTACGAGTGATAACGATATTTCTGTTGCGCAAGACAGCAAGTTGTTGCGAGGCGTTAGCCTGCTCGACCTCAAAACGTTGGCTGATCTCGTTGACGGTCAACTCGCCGTCTCGCAAGGCATCAAGAATAGATATTCTCAAGGGGTGAGCCAGAGCTTTGAAAAAGTCTGCTTTAAATTCACTGAGTTGCTGTCTCATTCAACGCCCTGTTCTTCCCTCTATTAAACGACTCAGGTATGCACATCTGCACATTCTTGCATATCTTAATGTTATAATTGCCGGCTCGTCAATAAAACCGTAACCCACGACTTAGAACGTTACAAAATTCCGATCGCGGAACCCACAACAATCATCCCGATACCAACTAGTGTTTGATATATGATTAGATCTAGTTTTGTCCAAACTGTTTTGGGCCAAGGATTCGAGTCAGAAATGCAGTTGCGCGATCCGCAATCTTTTAAGCGCAGGTTGTGATATGGGGTATCTACGTAGCCGCGCGAAGATACTGGGTGTAGAGAAGTTGCTGGGGGAACTTTTGGTTGATGAATGACACCACACCAAATATTTCCGCGATTGTTCGCGAACGTTTGCTGTCGCGTTCCGGCGCTGAACGATCAAAACCTTGGACGAGACTTGCTCAGCAAATCCAAGCAGGGTGTCGTGGATCTTTACCGGATCGCAGGGTTTCTAAATTGAAGACAGTCTTACGAGTGAGTACGATCGTTGACATCTCTCAGCATTGAGTTACTTAAAGATAAGACCAAGAGTGGCCACGAAAAGGCACATAAATCACACAAACTGAGTACGCTCAATCTGGCTCGAAGGACGATGCTTATTAGACGCCGAGTGGTTCTTTACCTCCGCCTTCAAACACGCTGTTTATTCATATCGCAGCGCAATCAGCGGATCGACCTTCGTCGCGCGGCGTGCGGGAAAATACGTGGCCGACAGACAGACCGCCAGTAACGCAATTGAAACCGCAACGAACGTCACGACGTCTTGTGGTGGAATACCGAAAAGCATGCTCGCCAGCAGGCGAGCGGTTGCCGCTGCTCCGATTAGACCCAGCCCAATACCGGCCATAGTCACCAAAACGCCGTCTCGCATGAATAAGAAGAGCACATTCCGGCGCTGAGCGCCCAGCGCCATTCGGATGCCTATCTCATGCCTTCGGGACGTTACCGAATGCGACACCAGCGCGAATATGCCGACGATTGACAACGTGAGGGCAAGAGTTGCAAACGCGCCAAACAACATAAAATTAAAGCGTGGGCGATCATAGAACTCTTCAATCACCGCCTGCATGGTGGCGACCTCGGCGACAGGCTGATTGGCATCAATCTGACGCACCGCCGTCCTAATGTTTGCCGCGAGCAGTTGCGGGTCGCCGGAACTGCGCAACACAAGGCCGACATCCGGCGCCGGCTGTTCTGCGAACGGTAGATAGAGTTCGGACTCGGCGTCGGTGTCGAGGCTGCTACTTTTAACATCACCCACTACGCCGATAATTGTCCGTGGCCCTGCTTTCTCTAATACTATGCGCACTCCCGTTGGGTCTGAACCGGGCCAGAAACGTTCGGCCATTTCACGATTAATTATCGCTACACTCTTTTGACCAACATCGGTCGCGGAAAAATCACGACCTCTCAGTAGAGGGATTTGCATAGTCCTGAAATAATCGCCGCTAACGGCGCGAACAGAAACCCTTGTGTCGCTTGCCAACTCCCTCCCTTCGATCTGAAGAGGCATGATTAACATGAAGGTGCTTTGCATGGGCAGCGAATTGCTCACCGCAGCCGATTCCACCGAGGGCATTGCTTGCACTCGCTCCAGCAATTCGCGCGCGAATTCCGCCTGCTGCGCCGGATTGCTGTAAGAAGCCTCAGCCAATGGTACAACCATCGTTAGCAATCGTTCCGGCTTAAACCCTGGATCAACCGCTCTCAATGATGCGAAGCTGCGAACAAGCAGCCCTGTGCCGATCAGCAGCATCACCGTCAGCCCGATCTCGCCAACCAGGAGCAGATTCCGCGGTGTAAGCGGGAACCTGCTGCGCCGCGCCTCTGGACGGCGTTTGCGTAACATGTCCGTAACGCTGACTCGCGAAAACTGGAGTACCGGCAAAAGCCCAAACAAGATGCTCGTTAACGCCGACAACGCTACAGCGAACAGCAATACATTCGTGTCGGTGCTCACAGAATCAAGCCGCGGAATGTCTGCCGGCTGCATAGACACTATTACCTGGGCCAGCCATGTTGACAAAACGATGCCGGTTACGGCCCCGATTGCAGCAAGCACCAGGCATTCTGTTAGTAACTGGCGCAAGATGCGCCCGCGAGTGGCGCCAAGCGCTGTGCGGATTCCTATTTCCTTCTGGCGCTCGAGTGTGTGGGTCAGGAGAAGACCAGCAAGATTGGCACAAGCGATCAGCAGCACACAAAAAACGGCGCCGAACACAATCAACAACGCTTGTTTGGAGTCGGCAATCATCTCCCGATCCAGTCTTACCAGGTTCACACCGCGATCCTGAAACCTGCGCCCCTCAGACGCCAACTGTTTCGAGATTGCGTCCATCTCAGACTGGGCTCGCTCCTGGGGAATGCCGGGTTTCAAGCGCCCGATGGCTGTCACAATAGACCATCGCCGTTTCCCTTTGTACTCGCGACTGATTGGCGCCCACAGGTCTACGTTTGCGTCGAGATACGGAAGGATCGTTTGAAAGTCTTCGGCCATCACGCCGATTACCGTGTGCGATAAACCGTCAAGCTGGATAGTCTGACCAATGACGTTCTGATCAGAACCGAAATGATTTCGCCAGAATGAGTTTCCCAGCACTACAACCTGATCATTGCCCGGCTCGATTTCCGAAGCTGCGAATGTGCGGCCCAACACAGTTGATGCTCGCAGGCATTTGAAAAACTCCGCGGAAACCAAACCTGATTGAACGCGTTCAGGACCGCCGGCCGTCGTAGCGTTGAAACTCCACGGCCGATACCAGGCAATCTGATCGAAGGACTGACTTGATTGACGCCAACGCTCGGCAACATCGCTGCTAATCATGGTTTTGTTCCTGAGGCGATCGGGAACAGGAGGAGAATCCGGAGGGAGCGGGCGTTTGTCTGTGCCCCAAATGACCAGCAACTGCTGCGGCTCCTGGTAGGGGAGTGGTCGCAGCATCACGCTATTGATAATACTGAAGATCGCGCTTGTCGCGCCGATACTCAAGGCAAGCATCACTATCGCTGCGGCACTGAAACCACGCGACTTGCGTAAAATGCGCCACGCGAAGCGTATATCTTCCCAAACTAGCGAATAATTCCACCTTCTCATGCCCTTTTTCTCCCCAAAAGCGCAGGCCGATAGTGGTCATAGCAATTGGTGTCCCGCGCACGCGAGGAAATCGTCCTGTTACCTGCTCGGCGAGACCCATGCCTGAGTAGACGTTCGCACGGTTTGCTCTTATGCCACGGCTTCCGCCGCTGCAAAGCTCTTCGCCGTTTCCGATTCGAAGTTGTTTAGGAACTGCGTCACACACAAATCGCGATACAAAGAGCAACGCTCAAACAATTCCTGATGCGTGCCTCGATCCAGAATTTCCCCTTTATCAAGAACTACTATCAGGTCGGCATTTACGACGGTGGCAAGACGGTGGGCGATGATAAACGTCGTGCGGTTGCGGAAAAGTTGCTCGAATGCCGCGCGAATAAACTGCTCGGACTCCACATCAACTTCTGAAGTTGCTTCGTCGAGAATCAGGATCCTGGGTTGGCGAATCATCGCGCGAGCGATGGCGATACGCTGCCGCTGGCCCCCCGAAAGCCCGACGCCATTCTCGCCAACCTCAGTGTCTAATCCGTCTGGAAGGGCGTCGATGAACTCGTCAGCATTGGCGGCTGCTATAGCTTCCCGGGCATCGGTTTCACTCGCCTCAGGACACCCATAACATACGTTTTCGCGAATCGTCCCGGAAAACAGGACCGTTTCCTGCGGTACGATGGCAATTACGCTGCGAAGGTCCTTTTGCCGAAGCGAACGCACGTCAATACCATCAACGCATATCCGGCCTTCATCTGGATCAAAGAACCGCGGGACGAGATTGACCAGAGTTGTCTTGCCCGCGCCATTTCTCCCCACGAGCGCGACAACCGAGCCGGCCGAAACGTCCAGGTTGATGCCTCTGAGAACTGGCTGACCCGGACTGTAAGAAAACGAAATATCCCGGAAACTCACGTCTCCGCGCACTTCGCTAAGCTCCTGAGGTTCTGTCGGGTCGTCCACCTCGCGCTTCGTCTCGAAAAGCTCGCAAATGCGGTCCAGTGCAACAAATGACGATTGTGCATCGGCTGCCACGTTCATCAGCCGCTGGGCGGGCGCGAACAGGTATCCGACGAAGATATTAAAAGCCATCAAGGTTCCCAGCGTCAGTTCTCCATTAACAACCATCCTGCCTCCGAACCAAAGAACCAACAGCGGCCCTAAACCTGCGATGAACCATGCAGCGAATGTCGATACAGACGAAACAAGCCCCATCTGTACGAAGGCCTTCATTCTGGCAACCACAGCACGCCGGACCTTTGCCGCTTCGTTTTCCTCGGCTACGAACGCCTTCACCACCTCCATGGCCGACAGAGATTCGGTCAGCGACTCACAAGCCACTGCATATGACTCCTGATATGCTTCAGCGCATCGTCTTCGTCGTTTTGACAGCAGCCGCAGTGAGACGACGAACATAGGCAGAATGACAAGCGCAGCCAGCCCGAGCTTCCACTGGAAGATCAAGACCATGACCGCTGCGAATACCAGCATCACCACTTCGCGAATCGCAGGCAGTATGCTGTTGGTTACGGCGTTGCCGACGCTGGTGGAATCGGCGGAGATGCGTGCCGATAAGTACGCTGTTTTTGATTTCCAAAAGAACGACAGGCTCAGGCTCTGCACGTAGTCGAGCAGCCGCATTTGGATGTTCGCGACGATCCTCTCTCTAGCGAGTGATATCGTGTAGTTCTGGCCGATATCAACCAATCCCTTTACGATCATCACTCCCAACAGAGTGAGAATTACGAAGTTGAGACCCTGTATGTCCTTGTTCGGGAGCAAGTCATCAATGATATGACGCGTCACCAGCGCCAGCGGAAGTTGCAATCCGACGCTAACCACCATCAGTGCCGCAGCCAGCATCAGCTTCTTCTTTTGTTGCTTGATCGGAGCAAGTACAACTCGCGCGTACCGCGACCATTTACTGATCCACGGGAAATGAGCAACTCCGATTTCGGCTCTTTTCTTCTCCGTAAGGGTGCTCATCGGTGCGCTCCTATGCTGCGACATTGCCGGCGGCAGTCGCGAGCTGTTTATGATGGGCCAAACAACCTCTCGCCAGCTCGAGCGTTGACATCACCTCGGGCGGAGCGAATACGTTGTTGAGCGCTGTCGCGTTTGCGGCCGCAAGCTCGCTGTACTGTTTGAGCGCCACCAGCAGGTCTTGACGTTGTGCGGTACAGAAGCTCTGCTTGGAAACCCCGCAGAATTCCGAACCCTTCAACCCCGCTATAAAACATGCGCCACAGAACCGCACCGCCCAGCAATCGCGGCAAGTCTCGTCCGAGATCGCGATATAACTCTGTAACGCCTGATCTATGGCTTCGAGATCGTATCCGTTGTCGAGGTCACCAATCGGCACCGTCTCGCCGATGCGCTCGCACATATGAAGCTGGCCTTCGGGCGTAACAAAGGTGCGATGCGCGCCCGGCACGCACACGCCGTTAGGAAAGATCCGTGACGATAATCGTCCGACCTGGCGGTGAACGATATTTCTGAGCGGACCACTCGTGAATGGTGTCAGGGGAGACCTCGGCGGCAGGGAGCCGCTCTTCACGCCTTCATTGAAGCGCGAGCGCAGACGGTCCAACTGCTCGAATAATGTCGTTCTTTCCGCCTTCATGTCGAAGCGGTCAAAGAAAGTCGTATAGCCTCGGTCCGCATACGATACGTAAAGCAAATGGTCGCGCACGAGCTCGTCCTGTTCAAAAAAATCTACGACCGCCTCCAGGTCGTACGGCGGTGTGATGACAACGGAAAAGGCTACTTTCTCGTCGTAGTATTTCTCATCAATCTTTCTGAGCCGTTCAAGATTCCGCCTCAGCCGCTCGAAACTTCCCTTCCCGCGAGCTGAAACGCGGTAGCGGTCGTGCAATATTTGCGGTCCGTCCAGGCTTACGGTTAGCTCGATCTTGTTCCTCGCTAAGAATTCCAGTATTTCTTCGCCGGGCAATGTAAAGTTGCTGGTCAGGGCGAGAATCAGGCGTTCGCGGCGTTCGGGATAGTGTTCCTCGACGAAGGAGACACAGCTCTTGATAAGGCGATAGTTGATAAATGGTTCGCCGCCATAAAAAGTGATGCTGATCGGCTCGTCTGTTTCCTTGATGATGTAGTTGCTATGGTCCATCAGAAAACGAACGGCCTTGTGCGCCGTCGCTTCGGTCATTTGCGTGCTGGAATGTTGGCGAGCGTATTGATAAGTGCCGGAATACTTGCAGTAGGTGCACCGCAAGTTACAGCTCTCGGTAACGCCGAGAATCAGGCGGCAGAGGGTCGACGAGAGGATGATGCGCATCTCTTCTTTGCTGAACGGATACTGCATTGCGGTAGGGCGTCGGTCGGAGAACAAACCCTTAACATAAGCGTCCCTGATCGTCCTCAGCGCCTGGTCCACGCTCTCGTCACTGAGCTCGGCTACGCGGGCGACTCCGCGCAGTTTTTCTCCTGCGACGGGCATGGGTGAATCGCCGCTGATCTCAACGTGATTGATTACCGTGAATAAAGCCTTATCAACCTCGAGAACGCAGTTCGAGTTGACGTCATAGATGTAGTATTTATCACCGTGCTTGTATTTCAGCGTGAATGGTTTTCCCATAGCCAGACCTCACTTTCCGACTTTCGGTGAGCCGAGAGGCCCACGTTTGAAATCAGCTTCTTCCACCGCTGGACTCGGAGGGAGCATCGTAGGAAACAATGACTCCCCCCGGTCCAACGTCAGTGATGCGCGACAGCGGTTGATCTCGGTAGTCGCGGTTATGTCAAAATCTGTCGCGGGTCGTGTCACGATAACTCTTACGAGCCGCGACAAACGTACTAGCGACTTGCAACGGCTGCGGAAGCCCCCGTGTCGGCGGTCGCCGATTTGGTCATACAGCCACACCCGCAAGTACAAGCCGGTTCAATCGGTTCTACATCCATATTGGGAACGAGTTCCCCGAGTATGTCGTTAATCATGGTCGTTCTCCCTAGTTAAGCGGCCTGCCCTCGATCGAAGGCGCTCCCGGCCGTACTAGAAGCGCCAGCTTTAGTTGTGCATTGACAGCCACAGCTACAACCAGGATCGATCGGTTCCACATCCATGTTCGGCACAAGTTCGCCGAAAATTTCATTAATCATGGCGTATTTCCTCCTTTCGGTTTTCTGATAGGTTGGCTCGGCACCAAGTGCGACGAAGACTTTCGGCGACACCGGCGTCGGGCTAAAGATGATCGCTACTGGAGAGGCGAGTCCTGGAAACTTTTCAGGTGGTGCTTACAATGAGTCCGCTTATTGTTCTGCACCACTGACTGAGTGAGAGTCTCTCGTGGAAAACTTAGCCCTTCCGGTTGCGGCAATGGTTATGGCAATCGTTGGGCCAGCAGGGTCTGACCTACATAATGCAGGCTTATCGTGAGTTCGTGATGTTTTGGAATCTGAAGGCAGGTTGGTTGTTGGCGACAGACCGCCAGTGATGGCGATATTTCGCCATCTCTGCAAAGCACACTTCAGTGCGCGTTGTCGTCCAAGGCTAGTTTTTTGATTTTGCTTCGTAGCGTGGAGCGGGGAATCCCCAGAAGGCGCGCAGCTCGGCTCTCGTTGTTACCGGCCAAAACGAGCACCTTCTTGATGTGCACTTTAACCGCTTCGTCGAGGGAGAAGTCATCCTTAGGCGGGCCGGTTTTTAATTTAGAGTTTTTTACGATGTAATCGGGCAGGTGGTGAACTTTGAACACCTCTCCCTTTATCATTGTTGCCAGGCGTATCATTATGTTCTCCATCTCTCTGACGTTGCCCGGCCAATCGTATGCTTGCATGGCTTCGTAGAACCCGTCCGAGACACACGCCACAGACTGCTCGCTGCCACACGATTGGCATATTTGCTTTTGGTCCAATGCGTCCTTCCGGCTGACCTGGCCACATTCCCTTTCAAGAAAAAACCGGATCAGCAACGGTATGTCTTCACGTCTCTCCCGTAAAGGCGGCACCTTCAATTCGATGACATTTAAGCGATCAAACAGATCGTCGCGCAGCCTGCCTTCAGCTACAATTCGGTCGAGGTCCATGTTCGTCGCTGCGAGTACGCGGACGTTTACGTTGATGGGCAAGTCACGGCCCACCGGCTGAATTTCACCGTGATCGAGGACCCGAAGCAGAGTGAACTGAAGTGCAGGGGAAAGGTCGCCCACTTCATCAAGAAACACTGTGCCGCCTTCGGCTATCAGAAATTTTCCCTTCCTAACTTTGTCCGCGCCGGTAAAAGAGCTCCTCTCATGCCCAAACAACTCGTCTGCCTGGAGGCTCTCGGTAATGGCAGGGGCCAGAATGGAGACGAACGGTTCCTCGCGTCTCTTGCTGAAATAATGGATCCCATAAGCGGCTAATTCCTTCCCTGACCCGCGCTCCCCTCGAATCAGCACAGAAGCCCGATCGTGTGAGGCCGCTTGTTTCAATTTCTGCTCAAACTCAAGGAACTTCGGGCTGTGCCCCACCAGGTTTATGTGCCTGCTATTCTTCTTGGCGTAGTCTCGAAGCAATATCCGATTCAGGGCAGCCATTCCCTGCAAGAGCATCGCATTTAGCGACTCCAAAAGTCTGTCCGAGTAGGCGTTGCGTTCGTCTGATACCAAGCCAAGCCAACCCATCGGGCTGTAACCATCAGATAACTGAATCCATACGGAACAGACTGAGGTCAGCATGAGTTCTACAATCTTCTCTTCATCTGTCGAGCAGTTTGGTGAGGCTGTAGTCATAAAGCAGTAGTGATGATCTGGGCCAGTTTTTGGTTTCGTGCAACTGGTGATCGCTTCTCGGATAGACGCTAGACGTTTCGGGTCTTTCAACTCATGCTCTCGGATGATCCGATACGATGGCCGGCGCACATCGCTTATGCCATCAAATGATCGGATGCTGGTCGGATCGAGCGTGAGAAAAGCAGCCCGTGAGCAAGTCAGTCTGAGTGCATACTCGGTGAGAAAGGATAAGTAATCACGTACATCCGTACGCGGCCGGTTGGCTCGAATGAAGAATTCGTCGAATACCCCAAATGACATTGCCTGGACCAACTTAAAGCCGAAGGCTGAGCTGTTTGAATAGGATGTCCGACATGGACCACGGCATCTACGTCGCCACGTCTATAGCGCTGGGCTGTAATGCGAGGCTTTGGGAGGAGGTTTCGCTTCGCAACAAGTTCTTCAAGATTTTTCAATTTGAGACTACCACCACACTCGGGAGCCGTCAAATTTTGAACTTGGGCACGGTCAGTACCACCCGCGGTAGCGGGTGGGTCGATGAGCGGTATGAGAGATTGCTATTGATTTTGAACGCTGAGCGTTGACCCACCCGCTACCGCAGGTGGTACTGACCGTGTCCAAGCGCGCTCTCGAACGCCGGCGATGCCGATGCCTGCTTCGTCGAGGCAGTATTGCATCGCGTTGTAGGGACACCCACTATGGTGTTTGCGTCTCGAGAAGCGCTCCTCCTCGGCCGCGGCTACTATTTCCCCGTCTTTTATGAGTGTCGCCGCCGAGTCCCCGAGCGTAGTTAAACCAAGGATATACATTCTGGGCTGTCAATATACACAAAGTTATTAA
>JBIOUJ010000177.1:0-17559 GCA_044867025.1 Pyrinomonadaceae bacterium
GTGAAACGGGCGGCCACGGAGTGCCGCCCCTACAAATTGGCCTTAGGACATCAGAGCGCCTTCAACGACTGCAATCTGAGCGTCTACCATTCCAAACAGGTTCAACTCACCACAGCGAGTAAAAGCATGATGTTTCGCCGTGTTTGCAAATAGTTTGGGATGCGTTGAGATTTCCAGCGTTCCCATCAACACGAACAGCGCGGCCGCAGATTCGTCGCCAGCTCGACAGATTATTTCTGCGAGTGCTTGGATCTTTTCTTCACCTGAATCGTCTTCGTTGGTTTCGAGTGTTTGCGAGAAGTCAGTCGCATCGATGATCGTCTCACCAGCATCGGCGCGCCTCACGAGGTCAGCGAGCAATGGATCGTTAATCTCCAAAGCGTAACGAATAATGGATCGCCACTGTGGATCGATCGCAGTGTCGTGTATCACTGCCTGCGCGCGACGTCTGAGAGCATCGCTGATTGTGGTTTCGGTTGTTTCGATGTCGTGAGGTGTTTGTTCGAGCGCGGTTGCGCTACTATTCTGAGTCATAATCTTCAATCCTTTCTTGAGAAGGTTGAGGGTTTAGGACCGGCTTCGTGGTGTATGCACAAGTCGGTCCGCTTCTTTTCGGATGGGTGCTGCGACTATAACACAAAGATTTTCGCTTCGGTGCGTAAAAGGAACGGTCCAGGCACTTTCTCATCATGCTTTGTATTGAATCACTCGCACCTTTTCGAGTGTGACCAAACCGTCTGTGATCATTTCGTTCAGTAAGGGCCGAAACTGTTCGATAGAGTCTAAGCTATCAACAATCTCCACTATCATGGGTAGGTCTTCTGACAGTCGCAAAATCTTTGCGGTATGCAGAACGCTGTGCTTGCCAAATCCCATAACCCCGCGCGTTACCGTCGCACCTGCCAAACCTGCCTCTCTGGCTTTCAATACAATTGCTTCGTATAGCGGATGGCGACCGTGCCGATCGCTCTCGCCGACAATAATCCGCAAGAGATATCCATCTTCAGATATCATAAAAACCTCCCTATAGCGCTTTAGCCAAAGTGTATCCGGCCCACACCAGGAGCAGCCCGAATATATTTGAAGCAGCGACGTTCGCCGTGGCTAAAGCAATCTCGTTATCCTGGAGCAGCGTAAAAGTCTGTAGCCCCAGAGATGAGAAGGTTGTAAAACCTCCCAGAAATCCGATAAGCACAATTGAACGGACGTGAGGGTTGACGACGTAACGCTCCTGCATGAGATAAAACAACAAGCCGATCAGGAAACAGCCTATTAAGTTGACTGCTAATGTGCCTAAGGGAAATGTCTCACCAAACCTTCTTGCGATAATGCCGGATAGCCAGTACCTGCCTAAGGTGCCCACGAAACCGGCGGAACCAATCAGAAGTATTTTGATCATTATGCTCCTCAAAGAAAAACCCCTAATCATCTCGGAAGGCGTCCGAGATAATTAGGAGTCATCAACCCTTTGGGCGGTTATACGGCGAACTCCATCGCCAGAATCGTCGCTATTCTACTCCATAGTCCTGGCGGTCACACGTTATGTGAAAGCTGTTTTCAAACGCCAGAGTGCTGCTGAATCATTCATAGCCAAGTGTATCCTAAGGCAAACCGGCTTTCGTACGCCCGACTGCTAGGGATTAATGATGAGAACAACGAACAGTACCAGGGGTGATGGTTCAACGTTGCAAGCGTTCGCGAATTGCACCCTTGCGACATAAAGTTCAAGGTGCTAGTGTGACGTTATGATCGACGCATCCCAAATAGAGAAGATGTCGGTGAGCGAACGACTCCAGGCGATGGACCAGCTTTGGGACTCCCTCAACCGCTCTGATGAGGAGATACCTTCCCCGGACTGGCATCAAGAGGTTTTAGCTGACAGGAAGGCACGCGCTCAGCGCGGAGAAGCGAAGTTTCTAACGCTGGATCAACTCAGATCCCGTCTACGCTGAGCCATGACTGTAGTAATACTCGAGGATGCGGCAGAAGATCTCGAGTCGAGTGCGCAATTCTATGAATCGTGCGCAACCGGAGTGGGAGATTACTTTCTCGACTCAATCCTTTCCGATCTTGACTCACTGGTTCTTTTCGCGGGTGTTCATCCAATCCACTTTGAATTCCATCGGATGCTGTCAAAGCGATTTCCTTTCGGCATCTACTATGAGGTGGAAGATGACGTAGTCTATGTTTATGCCATTCTGGACCTGCGGCGCGATCCTCTCTGGATTCGGAAGCAGTTGCGTGAAAGAAGATAGACGAGCATGTAACATCAGTTTCAAGTCTGCCTTGTTCTTGCAATCTGACGCTTGTGTGATATCGGTGTCTACGAAAGTTCGACCTGGTGACTCCACATCTCTCCCAGCGTCAGGCGGACGAATGAGATTTAGGAGGTTTACACTCCTACTTTGGCCACTTTCGTTTCTAAGTTTGCGATCGGCCTCTCAATACCATTGGTTTTCATCAGCGTCTGCCTCGCACCTTCCAATTCCTTGAGCTTTGCCTGGCTGACGGTTGGATAGGCGAGATCCAAGGAGGCGAGTGTAGTGATGACGGCTGACGCTACCACGATCCTCGTGAACCATTTGTTATCTGCGGGTATTACGTACCAGGGCGCTTCTTTGGTGGCGGTGTTGCGAATTGTTTCTTCATACGCGTGCATGTAGTCCTTCCAATACTCTCGTTCTTTCGCATCGTTCGCTGAGAACTTCCAGTTCTTTTCGGGAAGGTCGAGACGCGCGAGAAATCTTTTCTTCTGCTCACCTTTCGACAAATGAAGAAAGAACTTCCTGACAACCACGCCATTGCGGGCAAGGTAATGTTCGAAATGACGAATGTCGGTGAAACGTTCATCCCAGATCTTCTTCGTTACCAGTCGCGGCGGCAGCTTCTGTGCGGCTAGAAACTCCGGGTGAACACGTACGGCGGTAGTTTCTTCGTAGTAACTCCGGTTGAAGATACCGATCCGGCCACGTTCTGGTAAGTGCTTCAGGCAGCGCCACAGGTAGTCGTGATCGAGATCTTCGGCCGACGGAGACTTGAAGGAGAACACCTGGCATCCCTGGGGATTGATCCCAGACATCACGTGCTTGATCGCGCCATCTTTTCCCGCCGCATCGAGAGCCTGAAAAATGAGAAGCACTGCCCATCGATCCTGGGCGTAAAGCATGTCCTGAAGCTCTGCAAGTGCTTCGACACCAATCGCCAACGCTTCCTTCGCTCTTGGTTTATCTTCGGAAGTGAGGTTCAGCGTATCCTTCGGATCGACATCCTTCAGCCGAAAACGATCACCATCGGTTATACAAAACGGCTCCGCGAAAGATCGTGCGCGATTGATGACTTTTTTTAGTTTCATTTCAGTTTTGCAACCTCCTGCAGGCGCCGGTATCCAGCCTACTGTCTGAACATCCTGTTTTACTTGAGCAGATCAAGAGAAAACAACTGTCATTTTTGACAGCGTTCCCACGGCGTTTCCTTTTTGTCCTTAACGCTCCCTTTAAATCTTTTCTTGCCTGGTGTTCACGCTGAGGATAAGCTAGCCAGTGATCGAGTGATCCACACATCCTCAATTTCAGTCGTCCCGGCCTGATTCTTCTCACCTAACTGCGACTGACAACTGACAATTGGATTTACGGCTTTGGCTCAAAAGTCAGGAGTTGAACTTGGATAAAACGGGTGGGTCGACGACGAGCTTGTGATATTGCTATGGATTTTGAATTCTGATGGTTGACCCACCCGCTACCGCAGGTGGTACTGACATTTATCCAACTGACTTTTGAGGCAAAGCCGATTTAAACCCGACTGCGGTGGTCCAGATTGCGTGCCAACCTTGGCAACGAAGGAGAAATGTATGAAAAAACTGAGTTTCGCCTTTTTGACGATGCTACTACTGGCGAGTGTAGCAGTAGCCGACACACTATATCTGCGTGACGGTAGATCGCTGCGCGGCACATTGCTCGGGTTTGTTAACGGCCGTTTTGTTTTTAGAGTGGGACCAAGTCAAACTGCACCTGCTCGCCCGGAGGAAAGCGACATTCAGTTATTCCGGCCCAATGAAGTCGATCGAATCGAAATAGACGGGCGCTCGCTGGATGAATTGCGTTATGAATCACGCAATGTCGAAGTTCAGCTTGGTCCAGACTGGATCGATTCCGGCATCGACGTGCGCCGTGGTGAACGTATCCAGGTAAACGCATCAGGAATAATTCTGGCAGGCCGCTCTCGTATTACTCCTGAGGGTTTGCGGACTACTGATCCCACGTCACCGCTGCCGCGCGCGGCTGAAGGTATGCTCATTGGGGCAATCGGGAATGATCCTGATTCAGCGATTCTTGAGCTGGGGGCAGCGAAGGATTTCGTTTCCGACAAGGATGGCCGCCTGTTTTTAACTTCCAATCGCGGGTCTTACGCAGACGCACGCGGATCATTCACAGTACAAATCAAACGGGAGCGTGACCTGACAGCGCTGACCGGCTCCAACGAGGCGAATCCTTCCCGACGCAATAACCCCAATGGGCGTACTCGCACTCGACAAAGGGATGTTCCCCAGCAACGGACGCCTCAAGAATCTTCCCTCGATGTTGCTGGCAATTCACGTGGTACGGACACCACAATCGATGTGCGCGTTGGCGACGAGATTACGATCACAGCGACAGGGAGAATCATCGCGGGCCGGCGACTAGGCGAGGTTGGACCGGAAGGCGGACGCGTAGGAGGTTTTGGATCGATTGTGGGGACCAGACCGCTTCCGAGTGCCGGCCCGGGCGCCCTGATTGGTTACATTCGTTCGTCAACTGGCCAGATGAGTCAACCGTTTTTCATAGGCAGCCAACTGACGATAAGCGCACCGGCCGATGGCCGTTTGTATCTCGCCATCAACGACGATGATTACAGCGACAATGGCGGCGCGTTCAAAGTAACAATCAGATACTAAAAGTCGACTCAGTGCTCAACCGTGGGAACACGCGAGTTTCGCATTCCGGAAGTCCTACTTTAAATCGATCTCAGGAAGGCCGGCGGTGCGAAGCTCACCGTTGAGGGCCGCTATATCCTGAGATTTGATCGCCTCCCAGTTTTCCTGCACAGCACGCGCATCTGCAAGAACGTCAGGCACTGCGGCCACCACCTGCGAGGTCGGAGCAACATCGACGTTCTGTATCACGTTAAAAAGCGTTCTCACTCTGCCACTCGCACCCGCCAGCGTGCGTGGGCCAACACCAGCGCCGCCGCCGGGTCCGCCGGGAGGCGACAGTGCCTGGAGTTTTTCGGCCAGCGCATTGATGTGTACTTTCAGCTCGCCCGCTGGCGCTTTCGTCTGCAACTCGATAATTTGTTGCCGCACGCGCCTGAGACTCACCGACATGGAATCCAGCTTCAGCCATTCATCGTAGAGCTGTTTCGATAGTTTGAACTGCTCGAGCAGATCCGCATTTGAAGTCTTCACACGCGGATCCATCACCACTGTCAACGGTTGCTCGTAGCTCTTTCCTCCCACCGTCAACACCACACGATATTTTCCCGGCATGGCCCACGGCGAGGTTGGCGCCGGCGCGGTATTGCGGTATACAGCCGCAATTGGATACTGCGGTGGCTCACCAGGTACTGGATCGTAATGCATGTCCCAAAAGAAACGGTGCATTCCAGGATCAGCGGCAAGCTTCTTAGGCGGTCTCAACCAGTAAGGCGGAATAGCAAGCGATGGGTTCGGTGTAGGCAACGGTTCGGCGCTCGAATAACGCCGCACGATCCGGCCGGTTTCATCTTTGATTTCGAGCGACGCCGGCCCGGAAGTTCCGGCCGCGATGTAATAATCGATCATGGCGCCCTCGGGCGGGTTTTCACCCGCAGGTGTATCGGGCGGAAGCGGCGTATCGGTGTTCATGTTCCACCGAACACGCAAAGCGATCTGCGGACGAAATAGAAGCGTCGTTACAGGTGTCTGGAGTTGTCGGAGCGGCGTGATGTTATCGAGAATCCAGAAGCCTCGCCCGTGAGTCCCGACGCACAAGTCGTCGCCCTTAATAATCAGATCCCGAATCGAGCTCGCGCCCATGTTGAGTCGCAGTGACTGCCAGTGATCGCCGTCGTCAAACGAAACGTGGACGGCGCGCTCGGTACCGGCGAACAGCAAACCCTTTCTCTCCGGATCCTCTCGGACCACATTGGTGTTTTCGTTGTTGGGAAGACCGCCGGTTACTTCCGTCCAGGTTGCGCCCCCATCGTGCGTGCGAAATATGTGTGGGCGCAGATCGTCGAGCCTCAAAGTATTGACGGCTGCGTAGGCAGTGTTCTTATCAAAGTGGCCGGCATCGATCAGTGAGACCTTCTGCCAGGGTTTAAGCTGCTTTGGAGTCACATCGGTCCAGTGCGCTCCTCCATCAGTCGTGCGATGTATCAGGCCATCGTCAGTGCCGACCCAGATCAGATTCACATCGAGAGGCGAGGGTGCGACCGTGTAGATCACGCCGCGCTGTGTTGGTTGCGCGGATGGTTGCGAACGAAACTTGCCGACTGTTTCGGAAACGTCGAACGTCTTGCGAGTTAAATCCGGACTTATCTGCTCCCAGCTCCGGCCGCCGTCTCTTGTTTTCCAGAGCGTGTTGGCAGAGAAGAAAAGCAGGCGGGGATCAACCGGGGAGAAGATCACGGGCTGGGTGCGGACCACGCGAAACTCAGCCGAGCGAAACGGGCGCGGCATGATGTTCTGGACCTGCCCGGTGCGTCGATCGTAACGCGTGAGCTTGCCGCCGTAGACGATGTCGGGATCGAGTGGATCAGCAGCTACGTAACCGTATTCTTCAGCGCCGACAGGATGCCAATCTCGAAAAGTAATCTCGCCGTCATTGCCTCGGCTGGAAACGCAGGCCGAACCACTCTCCTGTTGGCCGCCGCACAATCGATACGGAAAAGCGTTGTCGGCGCTGACGTGATAGAGCTGCGCGGTCGGTTGGTTGTACCAACTGGACCAGGACTTTCCACCGTTGACGGTTATTACCGTACCCTGATCGCTGGCCATGATTATGATTTCCGGATTGTTCGGATTGATCCAGACGTTTTGATAATCGTCGCCACCGGGCGCGCCGCGAAACGCAGACCACGTTTTGCCGCCATCAGTCGATTTCCAGGAGACGGTGCTCGCTACGTAGACGACGTCGGGATTCTTCGGATCGAATCTCGGAACGGAAAGATCTCCACCGCCGATTCGCCCGGCAGGTCGCGTGTCCTTCGTCACAATGGTCCAAGTATCGCCGCCGTCATCAGTGCGATAGAGATTGACGCCTGTTGACGTGGCGACGGAAGCAATCAGACGCTTCGTTAAGCTCGGCGCAATCGCGAGGTTCGCCTGGATGATTGCATCGGGTAGTCCGCCGGAAAGTTGACGCCACGTTTTGCCATTATCGGTCGACTTGAAGATGCCGCCGCCCGTGCCATTCCAGGCAGCGTTTTCCCATGGGCCCTGGCGCGCTTCCCAAAGCGCTGCGTAAGCAATGTCCGGGTTTTGAGGATCAAAGAGCACATCCGCGCCGCCGACGTTCTCGTCTTTGTAGAGAACTTTTTCAAACGTCTTGCCACCATCGGTTGAACGAAAAATCCCTCGCTCTTCATTTGGACCATAAGGATGACCCGCGACCGCAACCAGGAGGCGGTTTGCATCGCGTGGATCGACGGCGACTTGAGGAATCTGCTGGCCGTCGCGCAAACCGAGATGTGTCCACGTGTGTCCGCCATCAGTCGACTTGTAGACACCATCGCCGACGGAGAGATCCGGACGCTGCAATCCTTCGCCACTGCCGACGTAAACGACGTTTGGATCTGAAAGCGCCACGGCGATCGAGCCGACGGAACCAGTGGGTTGATCGTCAAAGATTGGCGTCCATGTATGTCCGTAGTCTTCGGTCTTCCAAACCCCGCCATTTACCTGGGCCATGTAGAAGACATTTGGTTGTGACGGCACTCCGGCAACGGCACGCACTCGCCCGCCACGAAATGGACCGATGCTGCGCCAGCGGAGAGACTGGAAGAGATCGCTGCTGAACTGTTGAGCAAAGCCTGCTTCTGCGCTAAGCAGGGCAATGATTAAGACCACAAGTGTCGAGACAAGGCGATAGTTATTTTTCATCTGAAATATCCGTAGATCAGCGTTTATCTGTGAAATCTGCGGCTAAAAGCTTTATCACTTGCTCAATTTGCCCATCGCGATCGCGTTGCTTGCGCACCAGTTCTTCGAGCATCAATTCACTTTTTAGATTTACTTTAAAATCCTGCTCAGCCGCAAGCCTGTCTTTTTCCGCCGCACGATTCTGCGACATCATGATCACTGGTGCTTGAAGCGCGGCGAGGGTCGAGAGCACCAGGTTAAGCAGGATGTAGGGATACGGATCCCATTGCGCGCCAGTTTCGCCACGCCCCAAGTGCGAAAGCAGAAGCGTGTTCGTAGCCATCCATGTCACTAGAATTCCACCGAAGATGAAAATGAATGTCCACGATCCACCAAATGACGCTACTCGATCTGCGACGCGCTGACCGACAGTATAACGTTCCTCCATCACCTCGTTCACATTCCTCGACGCACGTTGGGCCACCAGCAAATTCGTTTGGCGCAGGCGCGCGCCGATCTCACAAATCACATCGATGGCACAATCAGGATGGGCCATTAAGAATTTCTGAAAGCTGTCGCTACTCAGGCGGTGCAGGTGTGTGTCGACGATAGCAGATGCACTGCTCGAACGCTGACCGCGATCGAGAACGGAGAGTTCGCCAAAGAACTGACCCGGGGTCAATTCTGTAAGCGTGACTTGCTGTACATCTTCATCAGTCACCCAGATACGGACAGAGCCCTCCTCGACAACGTACAATGCGTCGCCGGTGTCGTATTCATGAAAGATAGTCTCGCCGGCCTTGTAATTAACCTGTTCGACGTCTTCGGCCAGGTGCTCCAGTTCATGAGGTTCGAGACGCTGAAACAACGGAACTCGCGCCAAACTCTGTGCTTCGTCGCTCAAGTTTGAAGTGGCTGACATGTTGTGTCCTTTCTGTTCCGCTTAGAGTGTCAAGCGGTTTAAGAATTCAACGTTAATTGCAAATGGGTCGGTGGTGGGCTGGTTTTGCGTAATAACTTCGACGTCTTGGACCAACTTCAGCACGGCTCCGCCCAAATCGGCATCATCTGAATTAATCTCGATGCACTGCGGCGAATCAAATGGCGTTATAAACAAATAGCGCGGTACATTACTTCCAGATAACGGCGTAGCAGGACCAAGAATCAGGAGATGGTTGTTCAAACGGGCATACCGATGAGCCGACCCTGATTGCCGCTCCCACTGCAATTCGTGGTTTTCGGTTAATGAGCGGATCTGATCTATGACGCGCCGCAAACGATCGGTTGTTTCTGAATCTCGTGTCATTGCGATCTCCTTTTTCGTTGCGTTAGAGAGTGTACTCAAAACACAATGGCCCAACTAACAATAACCGTCGCAATCAGCAACGTCTTTTAGTATTTTGCGATCCGTTGGCGTTGCTATCTCATTCACACCGGGCTTTAGCCCGGTGTAGAGAGAGAGGCATCGATACAAACCGTTTCCAACGGTTTTCCTGCTTTTGGTGTCGAAACCGTTAAAACGGTTTCAGAAGAATTGAAGTGCCTTCCACCGGGCTAAAGCCCGGTGTGAATGAAATGATTTTCGAGGCAAGCCATGCTCGTTAGTACACACGCTGAGAAAAAACGGTCCGTCTGATCATGTGAGAGGTTGAACATGAAGAAGCTTCTAGTAGCTACAGTCGTAGTCCTATTGATGTTCGGCGCCTCAATGAGTTTGGCGCAGCCGGGCCCTCAACGATCTCGGCCCAACATAATCTTCATCCTCGTTGACGATTTGCGGTGGGATGAATTGGGTATCACGGGTCACCCATTTCTCAAAACACCTCACATCGATCGGATTGGCAGCGAAGGCGCGCGCTTCCGCAATGCATTCATGACCACTCCGCTATGCTCGCCTTCGCGTGCCAGTTTCCTGACTGGTCAATATGCACACACTCACGGCATAACAGACAACGTTGATCGATCAGTGGCAAGCCATAAACTGATCACGTTTCCACTACTATTGCAGCAAGCAGGTTATGCGACGGCTTTCATTGGCAAGTGGCATATGGGGAACGACGATTCTCCGCGCCCGGGTTTTGATCGTTGGGTAAGCTTCAAAGGACAGGGTTCCTACCTAAACCCGGAGATCAATGAAGACGGCACGGATGTGAATGGTCGCGGATACATTACAGACCTACTGAGTGGGTACGCAGTTGAGTATATCAGGCGACGCCATGAGAAGCCGTTTCTCATTTACCTTGCACACAAAGCGATTCATCCGGAAGTGATGCAGCATGGCGATGGCAGCGTCAACCTGGCCGATACCGAACGGTTCATACCCGCTGAACGACATAGCAACTTATTTATAGGAAAGAAGATTCCGCGCCGGCCCAGTGCAATGCGACCGCCGGCAGGAAAACCAGCACTCCAACGGACGAAAAGAGATCCCCACTCATTAGCCGCCAGCACGGACGAGGTAGGGTTGGGTCGTCTACGGTCACTGATGGCGATCGAAGATGGAGTCGGCGAGATTCTCAAGGCTTTGCAAGAGACGAACCAGCTTGAGAACACGGTGATCGTTCTTGCAAGCGACAACGGGTACTTTTATGGAGAACACGGCTTGAGTGTAGAGCGCCGGCTCGCGTACGAGGAGTCCATCCGTATGCCGTTTCTTGTGCGCTATCCGCGCTTGATCAAAGCGGGAACGATCCGCGACGAGCTTGTGCTGAACATTGACCTGTCTCCTACTTTGCTTGAACTCGCAGGTCTTTCTCCGCCGGCTACGGTCCAGGGACGTTCGCTTGTGCCGTTGCTAAAAAGTTCAGACAACGAATGGCGCAGGTCATTTCTGATCGAGTATTACTCGGATAAAGTGTTCCCATGGATCCAGAAGATGGGTTACAAAGCTATCCGCACAGAACGCTGGAAATACATCCACTATTTGGAACTGGATGGCATGGATGAACTTTACGACCTTAAGGCCGACCCGTATGAAATGAGGAACATCATTGACCGGCGGGATGCGGCGAGAACACTCGAGGACATGAAGCGGGAACTCGAAAGGTTGCTGAAGACAAGTTAACAGACGGGTAGAGGAATGGGAATCGAAACGGTGATCGGCGTGCTTGGTTTCATGGGGACGTTGCTGCTCGTGCTGGTGGGCTTGTTGAACTTCTCTGTCTTCCGAAAACAGCTTCGGATTGCGAAGGAACAAATCGATACCGCTGTGCGACAATTGGAGATCGCGCAGAAGCAGCCTGACCTATATCTGATCCAACGAGCTGTCACTGAGACCTCAAACCATCTCCGTGTCTTCGTCGAGCGACCGAAGCTGCGACCATACTTTTACAGCGAGGCTGAGTGGAAGCCAAGTGATGAAATCTCGTTAGATGAGATCAGAGCGATGTCAGAGCTCATGCTCAATAACTTCGCCTCGGCATTGATGCACGCAGCGGCTTTCCCTGAATACCCGGTTCGCGGTGTCGATCGAATCATCATGTTTCACCTTCGTCGCAGTTCTGCGTTGCGCGAGTTTCTCGTCGAGAACTTCGAGCGCTTTCCGTTCACAGGTTTGACGCTCCTATGCCTGAAGAACGAAACGAGAGAACAGGTCGAAGCAGATCTTCAGCGGCTCGCCGAAGCACCGGGTATCGATGATTTCGAGATCAACCGCCGCAAGGAGTTGTTACAACTCTACCGAAGTAGCGAGATGCGTGAGGCAATTGAATTTACGTCATACAGCATGAAGCGGCGGCGCTAGCTTCTTCCGATGCTTTAGTACACTATCCTCCTATTGAAACATTTAATCTGTGTAATCTGTGTACTAATTGTATTTGCCGCAGTGGCGATGGCCTTCGCAGCACCCGTGAGCGTTTTGCGGCAGGAGGTGAAGGCACCGCAATTCGCACTCAAGGATCTTAACGGACGCATCGTGCGGTTGAGCGACTATAAGGGGAAAGTAATCCTCATCAACTTCTGGGCTACCTGGTGTCCACCATGCCGCGCCGAGATGCCTGACCTGGTGAGACTCCAGCGTGAGCACGGCAAGGAAGGTTTACAAATCATTGGAATCACCTACCCGCCTGAGCAAAGAGGGCGAGTACGCAGGTTTGCAAGAGGCCTTAAAGTTAACTACCCTATAATCCTCGGCACACGTGAGATAAAAGCCCGCTTTAGTTCAGACGAGACTCTGCCTTTAACGATCGTCATAAATCGCGACGGCAAAGTGATCGAAATAATCAGCGGCATACTTCTTCGCGAAGAATTCGACGAAAAGATTAAGCCGCTACTGATGAAAGACATAGAAGGAGAAATGAGCAATGCGAAGTCGAATCAGTAATCTTGTTGTCAGTGGTGTTTTGGTGCTGACGCTCGGCGTTATTACAGCCGCAGCTTTCACCAAGACCGTCACCATTAAGGTTGAGGGAATGAAGTGTCCGAAATGCTCGGCATCGGTTTCGAAAGCGCTGAAGGCCACTGAGGGCGTTGAAGATGCAGAGGTGAGCGCCGAGAAGGGCGTGGCCGTAATCAAGTACGACGATCAGAAGTTGACTGAAACCAAGCTGCGTGAAGTTATCAACAGCACCGGTTTCAAGGCGAAGGAAGAACCGGGCCAATGAAGATTGCTGTTAACTGTTAAGTAGGCGATCGACTTGTCAAGGTTTCCATTCGGCGTGCCGTTTTAGGCGGCACGCCGAAACTGAACACCGAGCGCATTTCATTGTGCTAACACTCGCCTTCTGATAGATTCTGCCCATCTTATTTTGGCGTCGCTTGAACGCTGGTTTAGCCTTCGGTATTTATAGTTTTCCAGACTGAGTCTTCGCGACTCTATTACTAATCTCTGGAGCGTTTCTTAAGGGCAGCTCACCAGCCTCAAGAAATCATTTGGCTGTTAATTACTTGCCGGAGGCAAACTCATGCGCATCGCGGTAATCTCGACCTATACCCATCCCAGCAGGCTCATCATCAAGGAAAAGTCTGTAATGCAATCGGCGGTTCCGGAGTTGATTGCGGCCCACTGTCCCGATGATGCCGAAATCGAGATCTATAACGAGAAGGAATCATACATACCGCTCGATCGCGATTGGGACCTGGTTTTTTTCTCCTATCTGCATTCCTACTACGAACACACGAAAGTTCTGTCGACGCTGTTTCGTCGACGCGGCATCACCACCGTCGCGGGCGGGCGGCATGCCAGACACTTTCCAGACGACTGCCAGAAGTATTTCGACGCCGTCATTATCGGGGAACCCGAAAGCAACGTTCCGGCGCTGGTTCGCGATTTTGAGCGCGGCGAGTTGAAACCCCGCTATGATCTTCCGGCGGTGGAGGCAGCGGCAATCAAACCATACCGCTACGATCTAATCGATTTCAGTCACAACCGCTCTCGCCTACCCGGCGTTGAAGCTTCACGTGGTTGTCCGTTCGCGTGCAATTTCTGTGTGCTTACGGGATGGGAAACATACCGTTACCGGCCGGTGAAGCATGTCGTCGACGAGATCAAGTTCAAGATGAAGTGGAACCACCATTACTTTGGTCTCATCAAAGACTGGTTTATTTTCCTCGATAATAATCTCGGCGGGAACGTGAAGTATTTGCGGGAACTTTGCGAGGCATTGATACCGCTCAAGAAGACCTGGGGCTGTGCGCTGACGTTCAATGTTTTGAAAGATGAGACGACGGTCAAGCTGATGTCGAAGGCAGGTTGTCGTTACGTTTACACCGGACTCGAGTCGCTTAATCCCGAGTCAATAAAAAGCATGAATAAAGGCCAGAACACGGTAAAGGAAATAGACAACATCATTAACAAGTGCTATGCGAATGGGATCCTGCTTTCGTTTGGGCTGTTGGTTGGATCCGATGGCGATACAAATGAATATCTGGAGAAGCTGCCGGGCTATATGGCCGATCTGCGGTACTGCGCGATCACTTTCATGGGAATCATCTGCCCTTATCCGGAGACCTCCTTGTTTCGCGATCTTCAAAAGGACGGCCGGCTGCTGCCGGGGACCGTCAGCCGAGACTACGACGGCTACACGCTGTGTCACCGGCCGAAGTTCCTTGACCCGAGCGAAGTGGTGGACCACTACCGCAGGCTGTCGCGCACGATCGGATCGCTTTCGAACGTGTCTCGCCACTACTCGAGCAAGTTCTGGGCGAGCGACATGCATCGCTACAAGATGACGCTTCTGGTGTCTGGGCGAGAGATATTCAGCGTCCGCAATAATCTGCGTAACAAGAAACGGAGCTTCATTGCCGGGGTGGACCAGTTGGAGGCATGGGACCAGGAGAAGATGCAGGAGTTTCAGATCCAGCCGCAGTACCTGAGTTAAACGATGAGATTTAGCATTATCCTGTTAGTCGCGCTGCTTTGCAGCAGTGTGATAGCGCAAAAACAACCGGCGCCGCCTAAGGACGACCACGCGAGCGACTGGAAGGAATTCAGCTCTGCTGAGGGTCAATTCACGGTTTCCATGCCGGAAATTCCAAAGGCGGATATTTCCACTGTTGACACACCCGTCGGGTCGCTCAAATCCCATTTCTTCGTCGTTGAAACAGATAAGTTTCTTTATTACGTTGCCTATGTCGATCTTCCGGCGGGTCCGGAAACACCCGAGGAAAACAAAGAAGCACTCGACTCAAGCCGCGACCGCGCACTTGCGAACCACCGTCTGATAAGTGAAAACGATGTAACGCTCGATGGGATTGTGGGGAGAGAATTGCTGGTGGATCGAAAAGGTCTGATCATGAACGGCAGATTCTTTTATGCTAAACAACGTCTCTATCACGTGATACTCACCGCGCGGCCGTATGTTGTCTTCCGCGACGGCAAACCGTCGCCGCACGCAAAGGACCGCACAGATCTCTTCGAGAAGACCTCCGCGAAATTCTTCGACTCATTCAAGCTAACGAAGTGATTACGGGATAGTAATTAAAGGCGCAGACATTCAACCAAACTTACCGCGTGAGTAAGAACACATCCCACGCCCATCGATTAATTTGTTCGCCCTGTTCGTCCTTCACCTTAGCTCTATATCGGCGCCGGAAGGGTGAAAGGTTATATGGTTTCTTTCCCTCTTTACGATTGTGAGGTCAGACTGACACCATGAATCCCAAAGTGTAAAGTTATTAAGCGTGTAAGTGCACGCCTCGTAAGAGATTGACGCAGATGCGATAAAGGCAAACGGAAACACGAGCGGAGCTAAAGCGAGTTTGAGGTTTTTCATTTTTGCCCATCTTTTTCCTTTCGCATAAGGAGGCTGCCTGAAGTTACCTCAATGTCGTGGGTGAAGACTTTTATTTGGTCTCTAACCTCTTGAATGGATGCGCCTTTTTTGTTGTTGAGCTCATTGAGCCGCCGTGCGACCGTCTCTTTAATTATGCCTCTTCCAGCTAACCGCTCAGACGGGACGTCAAAGTCGTTGATTATCTCGTCTGACTTATTTATCTCATCAGTGAGTTTCTGTATCAGCCGTTCAGAGTTTGATTCGGTTGAACTAGAACTCGCATACAGTGCCGCCAGTGAGCGTTCGGCTTGTTCTTGAATGCCAAGCATTCGGTTTTGTAGTCGCGAACTATATAGGGAGTTGCCCTGAGTAGTTCCGTCCGCAAAATAGACTGCGGCTAATGTCACCTCACGCGCATATCTATCGCCGGGGAGTTCCTCCAAGTTACCTATTGTTATTCGCTCACTCCGTGAATCCCCGGGGGCTAACGAAAATGTGAAGTAAGTAATGTCGGTACTGCTACCAAGCGATAACGTGTAGGCTAAAATACTCTGGTGGGATTCGTTCGTTATCTTCAGCGTAAGGGAACCCTCTTCCCTCGGTTGTAATTCGGTAATAGAGACGTTTTTCACTTGACTCAGGACTCGAATTTTTAAGGCCTCGGATGTAGACATCTTTTTTCCCGATGCCCAAACGACGATGCCAAAAACAGTTCCCAGGCAAATACATCCGATCAAGAGTAATTTGAATTTCGAGAGGTTTAGTGGGCTCATGGGCAATCCTTCCTTTTGAGCCAGGTGGAAAATGGGGGACGTGTGCTTGCTGTGAGCCTGCGCGATTTATACGCCGCGCCTTAGCGGTAAGTCAACATATTCTCATCTCGAAGTGGTCACATTTACAGTTCCCAACCGGTCGTTCAAGCTAACGAAGTGATTACGGGAGGCTTTGCACAAAAAGTGCGAAGGTGAGGATTTTTCTCTGCGGTCGTATGCGTATCTCTGCGGTCCTCTGCGTTAAAAGGGCTATTTCAGCGCAGAGATACGCAGAGATACGCAGAGGACCGCAGAGAAAGTCGCACATCAGGCTTGGACAAAGTCCGTAGAGCGAGCTGGTGCTGGACTGTCTAGTTTGAACCGTGCCACTCAGGAAAGTCAGCCAAATAGTTACTGCCAAATCCCTTCAACCACACAAAATTCTCATCGATTTTGGTTGGAGCCACCAAGTTAACTCTCACCGTTGCATAAACGGCGGTGGCGAGGATTAGCAAGCCCCCGATTCCTGCGAAAGTTAGATCCTCAAGTTGTGACGCTACGAAAAAGCTTCCCAGCGATAGCAGTCCAAGAGTCCACGTAATCATGATATCGCGCCTTCGGACAGCGGAATGGTCTTCGCACAGACCGACCTCGATTATCGCTGTCTTTCGCATGATCAGTGCCAATAAAACATAGAACAGCGCGCCGCCTAAGATCAAAATATAAAGCGCCGGATGATGCCATGAGACGCGGCGCTTCAGTTTACGCCCCGCCGGCTCGTTACACTTGATGCAGCGATCAGGTAAGAGAGCCTGCCGAGTCATTATTAACACCGCGTGCTTGCGCCATACTGAGCCGGGCGCGGAATTCTGTACCTCTCCGCGAGTGGAGTTCAGAGCACCTTTACATTTGTAACAGTGCAGGTCACTAGCGAGGTTCCGAAATCCGCAGCGAGCGCATAATTGTGATGTCATGATTAAAGTTCCTAAGGGTTAGCGGTTTGACGACAAGGCTTGAAGGGTAGAGACAGGAGAGGACTGTCGCTATTCATCTTCGCGTACAGAGCGATGAAGAGTCAATATTAAACTTTTCTGGTACTGGTTCAGTTTGAAAAACACCGAAGGCGTTGGCTAATTCCAGCCCAGGGAAAACGCCGAAGGCGTTGGCTAATTCCAGCCCAGGGTTGGAGCGCAGCGAGAACCCTGGGTCACAGGAGCAAGAAGAACAAACGCTGAAAGCGTTAGGCCTGTGCGACATTAACCCTTACAGAGTCTGTCGGAATAACGCCGAAGGCGTTCGCTAATTTCAGCCCAAGGTTGGAGCGGAAGCGACAACCTTGGGTTAGCAAATAAAATTAAGTCGAAACGCTGAAAGCGTTCACCGATTGCCGAACCCTTTACAGGGTTAAAAGCATGGCGGTCGCGATATTCCCAGGGTTGTCGCTCCCGCTGTTCATTATCATGACATCCTTTACACATCGTTATCATGACAGCGGGCCTTT
>JBIOUJ010000178.1:0-26292 GCA_044867025.1 Pyrinomonadaceae bacterium
ATTTAAATGGTTTTCAAGAGTAGGAGACAGCGAGGACCCCAAGCTAAAGCTTGGGGAGAATGAGAAAGGCCGCTCACAACCGGCTCGGGAAAAAACAAACTGTAAGGATGTCATGATAATGAACAGCTGTGCTCCAACCCTGGGCTGAAATTAGCGAACGCCTTCGGCGTAGGCGATCATTCACCCTTGTATGATAGTCATGGCCTCTCCAAACAACACTCCATTCGTTGCGATCGAGTTGCCACCGTCGATCGTCCGCACGCCGCGCCAATCGGTAAACGTTCCGCCGGCCTCTTCCATGATCGGCAACAACGGGGCGCAGTCCCACAGATTCATCACCGGATCGAGCATCACGTCGGCGCGGCCAGTCGCAACGAGCACGTAGCCATAACAGTCGCCCCACGTCCGGCTTGTCTTCGCACGCGCTTGCAACCGTTCCGCGGCTGGTCCAAAACCGTAGCTCGCGCATGCCGCAAAATCCGTCGACAACAACAACGCATCTTTCAATTCAGCAGTGTCCGAAACCCTCGCCGCTTCACCATTCAAAAAACATCCCAAACCTTTTGCGGCTGAGACGAGTTCGCCGAGTGCCGGCATGTTCACCACCCCGACAGTCGCCTCGCCATCAACCTCCAGCGCGATCAATACACCATAAAACGGGACGCCGTGCACAAACGCAAACGTGCCGTCAATCGGATCCACGATCCAGCGCCGCCCGGACCTTCCAGTTGATTCACCTTCTTCTTCACCGACGCATCCATCATCCGGAAACCGTTCCGCGATCTGTCGGCGCAGGTACTTTTCAGCCTCTCGATCGGCAATCGTGACGTAACTGCCGTCATCTTTCGTGCTGGTCTCCGGCTTCTTGCGAAAGTACTCCAGCGTGATGTCGCCTGCGCCTCGGCCAAGCTCAACCGCAAACTCGAGCAACTCTTTAAGCTCGCTCACTTTTGTCCCCTCTACGTTGCTTGAGCTCTTTCGCGATCTCTTCGAGACTCACACCGCGCGCGACGAGTAACACAACCAGGTGATACAAAAGATCCGAGACTTCCGACGTCAGTCGCTCGCGTTCCTCGTTCTTTGCGGCGATGATGGTCTCCGCAGACTCTTCGCCGACCTTTTTGAGTATCTTGTCGATGCCTTCGTTAAAAAGATACGTCGTGTACGAACCCGAAGGTCGTTCACGTTCCCGGCTCTCGATCAGTTGATAAAGCCCGTCGAGCACTCGACCGAAATCGATCGAATCCTCCGCGACGTTGAAGCACGAACGTGCACCCGTGTGACACGCAGGTCCGGCCGGATCAACCAAAACCACGATCGCATCGCGGTCGCAATCGAGCGCGAGACTGACGACCTGCTGCGTGTTACCGGACGTCTCACCCTTGTGCCAGAGTTCATTTCTCGACCGCGACCAGAACCACGTCTGTCCGGTCTCGATCGTGCGCGCAAGACTCTCCTGGTTCATGTAGGCAAGCGTGAGCACCTCCCGGGTCTTCGCGTTCTGCACGATCGCAGGTACCAGCCCGCGCTCGTCGAACTTAACCTCGTGAAGATTTATGCTCATCTCACCTCTAATCCTCGACCTCGCAGGTAAGTCTTCAACTCACCAATCGACAATTCGCCGAAATGAAAGAGCGACGCGGCGAGTACAGCGCTCGCGCCGCCAGCCGTGAGCGCGTCGTAAAAATGTTCGAGCTTGCCTGCGCCACCGGAAGCGATCACCGGAATACGCAGCGCGTCAGACACTGCACGCGTGAGCGCGATATCGTAACCTTCGCGCGTGCCGTCGCAATCCATGCTTGTCAAAAGAATCTCGCCCGCGCCGAGTTTTTCCGCTTGTATGGCCCATTCAATCGCATCGCGTCCAACACTGCGCCGGCCACCGTGCGTGTAAACTTCCCAACCACCTTCCGCGCGCCTGCGTGCATCGATCGCGACGACAACGCATTGGCTGCCGAAAGTTTCAGCGCACGCACTGATCAGCTTCGGATCCTCGACCGCGGCGGTGTTGAGCGTGATCTTGTCGGCGCCGGCGCGCAGAATCGCGCGAATGTCTTCGACCGACCTCAAACCTCCGCCGACTGTGAACGGAATGAATACCTCATCCGCCACGCGACGCACCAGTCCCGCGACAATATCTCGACGATCCGAAGAGGCGGTGATGTCGAGAAACGTGAGTTCATCAGCGCCTTCGAGATCGTAACGCTTCGCCTGCGCGACCGGATCGCCTGCGTCCGTCAGTGAGACAAAGCGAATGCCTTTGACCACACGGCCATTGTCGACATCGAGACACGGGATAATTCTCTTCGCGAGCATCTTTAGCCACAGATGAACACGGATTTCATAACACGGATTTTATTAAATCTGTGTATAAGATCTGTGTTCATCTGTGGCAAAATTTCTCAGCATTCGCAATCCAACATCCTGGCTTTTCTCCGGATGAAACTGCACGCCGCAAATATTATCTGCCGCAACAACGGACGCGTACGGCGCTCCATACTCAGTCTCGCCCGCGATCACGTTTTCATCCGACGGTTCGCAGTAAAACGAATGCACGAAGTAACAAAACGATCCGTCTGCAATGCCGTCAAACAACGCATGTGACTGTTTCTGGTGAATCCGGTTCCAACCAACGTGCGGCACGACGAGATCGGTTTCAAAGCGACGCACGCGGCCACGTAACAGACCGAGCCCGGGCGTCGATCCAAATTCCTCAGACTCGTCAAAAAGCAACTGCATGCCTACACAAACACCGAGCAGCGGCGTTCCTGCTCGCGCCTTGTCGAGCACTAAACGATCGAAGCCTCGCTCGCCGAGCGCCTTCATGCACGCGGCAAACGCGCCGACACCAGGCAACACGAGCTTCTCCGCCGCGCGCAACTCGGCTTCATCGCCCGTGACGATCGCTTCGCAACCAGTCGCAGCGAAAGCCTTCTCTACCGAACGCAGATTGCCGACGCCATAATCGATGATGGCCACACGACTCACAACGACCCCTTCGTACTCGGAACTCCCACGATGCGATTGTTTCGCTCCACCGCCTGTCGCAAAGCGCGCGCGGACGCCTTGAACGTTCCCTCGAGAATGTGATGAGTGTTCCGGCCGCGCAAACAATCGATATGAAGATTGAATTTCGCCGTCTCCGCAAACGAGCGCCAGAAGTGTTCGGCGAGCTCGACGGAGAAGTTTCCAATCATCTGACGTCGCGTCTGAACCTCGTACACGAGAAAAAACCTGCCCGATAAATCAATGACCGATCGACAAAGCGCTTCATCCATCGGCACTACTGCTTCACCGTAACGATTGATCCCCGACTTATCTCCGAGCGCCTGGACTAACGCCTGGCCCAACGAGATTGCGATATCCTCAACTGAGTGATGATCGTCGATCTCGAGATCGCCGTTACATTTGATCTGCAGATCAAACAACCCGTGTTTCGCGAAGAGCTCGAGCATGTGCTCGAGAAAAGGCACGCCGATGGAGACGCTCGACTGACCGCTGCCGTCGAGGTTGAGCTCGACTTTGATGTCGGTTTCCTTCGTCTTGCGGTGAACGTTTGCGATTCTAGATTTCACGGATCTTTTCCAGAAAGTAATTGTTCTCCTGAGGCGTGCCGACGCTGAAGCGAAAGTAATCTCCCAACATCGGATAGCCACTCACATCACGAACCAAAATGTCGCGCTCCAGCAAATCCGCAAAAATCCGCGTCGGATCCGTGTCCGACTTCACCACCATGAAATTCGCTTTCGACGCGACCGGCGCCAACCCGCCGATTTCCGATAACGCCGCAAAGAGACGATCGCGCTCAGAGACGATCGCGCCGACTAACGGGCGCAACTCGTTCTCGTAGTTCTCGAGCGCAACCTCAGCAGCGATTTGAGAAAGCGCATTGAGGTTATACGGCAGAACTGCCTTTCGAATCTCGCGCGCCAAGTCGGGCGCCGCAAGCAGGTAACCGACACGCAGCGCTGCGAAACCCATCGCCTTCGAAAAGGTTCGCAGAACGATCAAGTTCTCGTGCTCGTTCAGCAGAGGCACGACTGAATGCTCCGCAAACTCGTGATACGCCTCGTCGATCGCGACGAGCCCACGCGTCGTGCGCAACAGGCTTCGTAAGTCGTCGTCTTCGATAACACAGCCGGTCGGGTTGTTTGGCGAACAGATGATCGTAACGTCCGGTTGTTTCTCTTCGATCCACTTCTGCAACGCGCTGGTGTCGTATTTCAAGCTGCTCGTCAATGGAACGCTCTCGACTTCGCCACCGAGGATCGTTGCAACCTGCCGGTACAAAGCGAATGTTGGTTCGGAAATCAGCACCCTCTTTCCCGCCGACATCGTGACCATCAGCAGCGCTTGTATCAACTCGTTCGATCCGTTTCCGGCAATTACGCCATCCGATTTCCATCCCGCGAAATCGGCGAGGCGCTCGTTCAGACTCGCAGGGACGAAGTCGGGATATCGCGACCACTGTCGCGCGGCAAACCTGCGCAGTGCTTCTTCCTTGATCCGCGCCGGCGCATCCCAGGGGTTCTCGTTCTGATTGAGCTTCACTGAAGCGCGGTACGGCGAAAGCGTGTACGCACGCAACGCGCGGACAGTTGGCTTGATGTAGTTGAGCGGTTCTGCCATCTCACTCTCGACGGATCAACGCCGACCGTGCGTGACCCGCCAATCCTTCCTTTTCGGCAAGCACTCCGACGCTCTCCGCCACAGATTCCAGCGCCTCTCGCGAATACTGCAACAAGCTCGTTCGCTTCACGAAATCGTAAACGCCGAGCGCTGAAGAAAAGCGCGCCGTTCTTCCCGTCGGCAACACGTGATTTGGACCAGCGATGTAATCTCCCACCGCTTCCGGTGTGTATGGCCCGAAGAATATCGCGCCTGCGTGATGGATTTTTGCAGCTAAGACCTCGTCGTTACTGGTCACGATCTCCAGATGCTCCGGCGCGAGCTCATTCGCAATCGCACAGGCATCATCCAACGTTTCGACGACAATGATAGCGCCGTACTGTTTCAAAGACGTTCCAGCGATTTCGCGTCGTGGCAGTGACTCTAACTGGCGATCCACTTCGCGTGCGACTTCGTTAGCCAGCGCCTCGCTGTTCGTGATCAAAACTGACGACGCGTCTTCGCCATGTTCCGCCTGGGCCAAAAGATCCGCCGCGAGAAACTCCGGTCGCGCAGTCTCATCCGCCACAATCACAACCTCAGTCGGTCCCGCGATCGAATCGATCCCGACAACGCCAAACACCAGCTTCTTCGCCGCCGCGACATACTTGTTTCCCGGTCCGGTTATCTTGTCCACGCGCGGCACCGTCTCCGTACCGAACGCCAGCGCGGCGACAGCCTGTGCACCACCAACCGCATAAACCTCCGTCACGTTAAGCTCCAGCAGCGCCGCAGCCACCGCTGGATTTTCAGATAACGTTTTCGGCGGCGTTGTGACGACGATTCGCTCAACACCAGCGACCTGCGCCGGTACCACATTCATCACAACCGACGATGGATACGCAGCAGTTCCGCCGGGAATGTACAGCCCAACACGTTCCAGCGGCGTGATGCGCTGGCCCAGTCGAATTCCATCGGCAGGCGCCATGGTCCACGACTCTTCGACCTGACGTTCGTGAAACGCCCTCACGTTTCGTATCGCTTCACGAATCGCGCGAACGACGCGTTCGTCAGCGCCCGCAGCGAATCCACGCAGCTCATCCTCGGCGACTCGCAGTTCCGAAGGTTTCAAATCAATCTTGTCGAAGCGTGCCGTGTACTCGATGAGCGCTCGATCACCACGTACTCGCACGTCGTCGACGATCGACGTCACGAGTTTCATCAACTCCGCATCCAGCGCTACTGAACGCGCAGCCAAATGCTCCAGCACCGTACGAAGCGCTTCACGATCGGTCGGTCGAATAAACCTCATTGTGCACCGTTCAGAGCTCTTTCCAGCGCCTGGACCAGGCGATTAACTTCTTCCGCCTTCAGTTGATAACTCGCGCGATTCACAACCAGACGACCAGTCGATTCCGTGATCTCTTCAACTACGGTCAACCCGTTCTCACGCAGCGTTGTGCCTGTCTCGACGAGATCGACGATCATGTCGGCCAGTCCCAACGCCGGCGCGAGCTCGACTGAGCCCGAAAGCTGAATAATCTCTACCGGAATTCCGCGCGCACCAAAATGAGCCCGCGCGATTTGCGAATACTTCGTCGCGACGCGGATCATTCCCTGCACTTTCGCCATCGCGTCCCCATCAGCCGCAGCCACCACGAGACGACAACGCGCGATGCCGAGATCGAGCGGCAACAAAAGATCCGCCTCCGATTCCATCAGAACATCGCGCCCGACGACGCCGCAGTCAGCAATTCCATGTTCGACGTAAACCGGAACGTCGGCGGGCTTCACGAAGATGAACTGGTACTCGCCGCTCTCATCCGTCAACGCGAGGCGACGAGAATTCAACGCCTCTTCACTCAGGCGGATGCCGGCGCTCGACAAAAGCGACAGCGCGCCCTCCTGCATCCTTCCTTTTGCGATCGCGATCGTAATCATCAGACTAGGTAAATTTTCTTCCAAGGACTTCCGTGAGTGCGTCGAGATTGAGCACAAAGCCAACCGCGGGTTCTGCACGGCCAAAACTTCCGGTTAGCCCATCGTAACGACCACCACGCCCGACACTCGAACCCGCGCCGTGCACGAATACTTTCAGACTCAACCCGGTGTAGTAGTCGAGACTCGACACGTCGCTGAGATCGATCTCAAAAGAACCTGCGAGCTCGTGTGATTCGATCTCCGTCCAGAGATCTTCGAGTGAATCGAGCGCCGCGACGGCTCGCGGATTCGTGATCAGCTCTCGCGCAGTGTCGATCACTTCGCGCTTGCCCGTCAGTTTAGTTGGTTGCGAAAACGCGCGCGCCTCATTGCCGTCGTAGTTTTGCAGGAAGCGCTGCAACTCTGCCGCTTCGCGTGTATCAATCAAGCGCCGCAATTGCTCGCGTGCCGCTGCCTCCAATTTCAGATTCGCTGCGACGCCGTTGAAGATCTCCACGTTATTTATCGTGATGCAGTAGTCGAGATCCAAACGCGACAGGATCTTCGCAGCTAATCTCAATACTTCGAGATCCGCAGGTTTTCCTTCGACGCCGATCAGCTCACAACCGAGTTGTGTGTTCTCTCGTCTCCATTCGGCGTGTGACTGCGTTTGTTGGCGAAACACCGGAGCGGCATAACAGAAACGAAGCGGACGCGGTCTTTCAGACAACAACGTCGCCGCCATTCGCGCAACTGAACTCGTTACATCCGGACGCAAGGCTAGCAGACGCCCGTCGTTGTCGGTAAAGCGAAAGCCACGCTGAGCTTCCCGAGGGCCCATGCCCTGCTCGAAGAGATCGTAGTAATCGACGGACGGTGTTATGACTTCCTCGTAGTTCCAGCTTTCGAAGACAGACATCGCGACGTCTTCGACAGTACGCCGCAGGCGCGCCTCGGCGCCGATGTAGTAGCGCATACCGGCTGGAATCCTTGAGGTCATTGTTGTCACCAAAGCTTTTCTCTGCGTAACTCTGCGTCCTCTGCGCCTCTGCGGTAAAAGGCAGGTTAACCGCCGAGGCGCAGAGGACGCAGAGTTACGCAGAGGAAATCATCCCCCGGGAATAAAGGGCCGCGATTGGACAATATAGATCTGTCCCTTCATGTACGCCCATTCGATGTCTTGATCGCGGCTACCAAACACGCGTTTTATGCCTGCCGCCGCTCGAACAAGGCGACGTATGACGTCGTCGGTCAACACAACACGATCGCCTTCTATCGGCACTTCCTTTACTCCCCCGTTCTCGTCGAACGTCAGCAAACTGTCTTCCGCGGAGCGCGTCAGAACCTTGACCGCGTTCGTGCGCGGTCGAAAGATTATCTGCTCCGCGATGCGTTGCCCTTCCACCACCTTGATTCCCAAACCCCTTTTCGCGCTGATGTAGATCGCGCCTTTGTTTTCATTGTCGAACGGATCCGTACTAATCATCACCCCGGAACTTTCCGAGTTGATTCCCTCCTGAAGCAGCACAGCCATGAAAATCTTGGAATGGTCCACACCGGCGCGTTCGCGCGCTTCGTACGCTTCGAAATTCCAGAGCGATGCCCACACCTTCCTGATCGCATCGATCAACTGCTGATCGCCGCGAACGTTTGGAACGGTCGTGTACAGACCCGCACCGCTGAAATTCGGCAAGTCTTCAGAATTCGACGAACTGCGTACAAACAATCCCTTGCCCGCGTATTCACGCGCCACCGTTTCCAGCACCATTTTCCTCAGCTCGGGATCAAACTCCGCCGTCTCGATCTTCTGTCGCAGTTGGACCAACTGTTCGCGCCTGTACGCAGGATCGTGAACAAACTTCTGATCGTTCAAGAGTCCGAAGATTACGTCGTCGAGTTTGTTTTGTTTGATGAACTCGTCGTAGTAGTAGAAAGGAATCGTGAAGCCACCCGGAACGACGATGCCCGGCAGACGCGCGTTCAGCACCTCGCCAAGGTTCGCGGACTTGCCGCCAAACGCCAAACTCGAGCGCGAACGCTGCTCGGCCAGGCTCAACAGACGGGTTTCAGACAAGTTGAACCGCGGCTTCATCACATCCAGGCGTTCTGCCTGGCGGCGCTGATACTCGCGCAACTGGTTCATGTCGGCGCGTTTGATCGTGTACTTCTCGCGCAGCGTTTCAAACGAAACCCACCAGGTGTCGTACTGCTTTATTAATTCCTTCGCGTTTTTGATGTATGCATTAGGAATGCCCCAGCTCTTCGCGAGCAGGTTGATGTGCGAGAGCGGAGTTGAGGGTTGCGACGTGATGATACCTGCGACTGGGGGAAGCTGAACCGGCACTTCGTCGAGCACGAGGATCTCGTTGGAACCGATCTCCACGTGATCGTCGAGTTTCGGAATGATGTGTATGCGCCCGAGACCTTTTGCCACGTTGAGCGCCTGATACGCCTGCTCCTTTGCGATGTCGTCTTGAAGTACGCGCTGCATGCCCGCGAGTGATCGTGTCGCTTCTTCCTGGCGCAGTGAATTCGGCTTGAACGCAACCGGCTGGAAGAAAGTCTTGTTGATTACTTCATAAGTCAGTTCGATCTGATCGGCAGGAATCAGATCTCCTTCCCAAAACTCAAACGTCCAGCGCTTCAGTGGAATCTGATATGCGAGAGTGCCAAGGATGAATCGCCGATTCGCATTCAGGTAATTGTTTTTGAAGAACTCGGCCCCACGCTCGAGTGAAAGATACGTGCCGTTGACGAAGTCTTTATGAAAGCTGTAGCGCTTCTTGTTGACGTAGTAGATCTTGTTGCCGTCTTTGCGATCGATGACAAACATCGCGTGCGGCAGGGCGTAGGGGGTGTTTGCGTCGTACGTGACTGAGATCGAATTAAACTGTGCTTGAGATTTGACCTCAGTCAACGACTTTGGACCAGTTTGGGCATGAGCCACAAAAGGCACAAAGACGACCCAAAGTAATATTTTAATGTGCCTGAAATTCATTCCAAAATTTTTGTGCCTTTTGTGTACTCGACGAGCAATTTTACCAGATCGTCGACGTGCTGCTGTTCGGTGAGAAAGCTGTTGATATTTACGCGCATCACGCGACGGCCGCGCACAATTGTGGTGGTCAGCCACGCTTCACCGCTACGCTCAATCGTCTGTTGCAATCGCTGCTGTAGACGGTCCAGGTCGAGATCTGCTTTGGGTACAAACCGAAAACAACACACGGCGGTTTCGACTTCACCCACGCGCTCGAAGTCGGGAAGATTATCGATCTGCTCTGCGAGGTAATTGGTGAGATCGATCTGGCGTTCAACCGTTTTCGCGTAGCCTTGCCGGCCCATGAATTTGATCGCCATCCAGAGTTTCAACGAATTGAAGCGTCGTGTGCCCATCTGTCCGTAACGGAAGAAGTCAAATTCGACATCGGCGCCACCGCGGTCTTCGCTCAGATACTCCGGACTCATGTCGAACGCATCGCGCAAGACGCGCCCACCATCGCGCACGAGTGTTGCACCACATGCGAACGGCACAAACATCCATTTGTGCGGGTCGAAAGTGATCGAGTCGGCGAGCTCGATGCCGCGAAGCTTGTGTTTGTGCTTCGGCGAGAAAGCGAGTGGTCCACCGTAAGCTGCGTCGACGTGGTACCAGCAATCATTCTCACGAGCAATCGCGGCGAGCGGTTCGAGTGGATCGATGACGCCCATCGAAGTCGTGCCGGCAACGCCCACGATGCAACACGGAACTCGCCCTGCTTCGCGATCGTGTGCGATTGCGTCTCGAAGCGCGTCGAGAGAAATGTGGAACCGATCGTCGGTCGGAACCTTTCGTAAGCCCTCGCGGCCGAGGCCGAGAATGTCGGCGCTCTTGTCGATCGAGTAGTGACATTGCTCAGAAGCGTAGATGACCAGATCGCCCGGCGCTGTCCGCACACCGCGATCTTTGATACTCGCGGCGACACTGTCTCGAGCACACTTCAAGGCAATGAGGTTCGCTTCCGAACCGCCACTCGCCAGAGTTCCAAAGCTCTGTGGACCGTAATTCAGCAGATCGCAAAGCCAGCGCATGACGCGAGCCTCGATCATCGCCGACGTTGGACCATTGCGCCACGCACCCGCGTTTTGATTGAGCATGGAACTCAACGCGTCTGCCCAGACGCCGATCGGCAAAGGGGTTGGATTGAACTGGCCGAAGTAGCGGGGGCTTGGAACGCCCATGGCGTTCGGCGCGACATCGTTACGAAAACGCGCGAGTATCTCCTCGATCGAGATTCCCTTCTCGGGCAGAGGCTCGTCGAAAAGTTTTTCGAGCTGTGCGACGGTGGCTTCCGGAGTCACTCTGCGACTGGCAAGCCCGGCGATGTGCTCGTTGATAATTGGAGGGACGGCGGTTCCGAGCAAACGATGCTGCTCAACAAAGTCGTCAATCATGATCTATGCTTCTGATATGGCTTCTGATATGTATCGCTTCGGGCAATCTTTAGTATCGAACGCGGGGGCCTTCGACCTGGATCTCCCCGCCGATACCGTAACCCGGCTCGGCGAGTACTACAGTTTACTCACACGCTGGAATGATCGCCTACACCTGGTGGCGCCGTGTTCGCCCGAGGAATTCGCGACGCGCCACGTCCTGGAATCGTTGCTATTACTAAAACACCTGCCCGACGGAGCAAAGATAGCAGACGTCGGCTCGGGCGCCGGACTACCGATCATTCCGTGTTTGATCGCCCGCCCGGATTTACAAGCGACTCTGATCGAGTCGTCTCAGAAGAAATCCGTCTTCCTCCGCGAAGCGTTGAACCAACTCGGTCGTCCCTCAGTCATCATCCCCAAACCCTTCGAGGACGTCCCGCCGCCAACTGTTTCTTTCGTCACCTGCCGCGCACTGGATCAATTCGTGAACAAGGTTTCCACATTGATCCGTTGGGCTCCGGAGCGAAGCACTCTGCTTTTGTATGGTGGGGAGAGCCTGCGTGAGCAGTTACAGAAGACGACTACCGAATTCGAGGAATTCCTGATTCCGCTTTCAGAGCAGAGGTTCCTGTTTGTGCTATCTGTGAACTAGCTCGGCTCCTCGCGCACGACCTCCTGCGGCTTCTTGTCCTGACGCAATCCCTGGAACGAAGGATGTCGAATGATCCCCTCGTCGGTCCACTCGGAAAACGCGACCTCACCGACAAGCTTCGGCTCCGTCCAGATCGCGCGGCGCAGGCCGGGATCGTTAGGGATTTGCTGGAATGGTCGTTCTTTCCGCGCGATGCGATCGAGTTGCTTCTTCAGATCAGCGCGCAACTGGTTGCTGAACCCGGTCCCTGCGCGACCCGCGTAGATCAGTTTTCCTTTGTCATAAACTCCCAGGATGAGCGAGCTGAAAGGAATGCCCTTGTCGGAGAGCGTATAACCCGCAATTACAAACTCCTGCCGCCGCAGGCACTTCACCTTCAACCAGTTACGGCTACGTGTAAATTCATACACCGAATCGCCACGCTTTGAAACAATTCCCTCCAGTCCATACTTGCAGGCCTCTTTGAGAAACTGCGCGCCGTTTCCTTCGATGTGGTCGCTGTAACGCAACACTCCCTTGTCGCGCAGCGGTTCAAGAAGTTCCGCGAGGATGCTTTTCCTATCACGCAACGGCGTCTTAACCAGACTGTAACCCTCGATATAGATCAGATCGAAAACATGATAGAGAAGACCCGCACTGTGGACCTTGATCGACTGTTGCAACTTTTGAAAACTGGCACGGCCCGAAGAATCCAATGCGACTACCTCGCCATCGAGGATCGCGGTTTTTAAACGCAGTGCTTTTACGGCTTTGCCAAGTGCAGGAAACTTTGCAGTCCAATCATTCTGATTCCTGGTCCAGAAACGAACCTGACCGTTATCCAAGTGGGCCAGTAGCCGGTAACCATCAAGCTTCAATTCGTGAAACCACTCATCACCCGCAGGCGGCTTATCGACGAGTGTGGCAAGTTGGGGTGGTACAAATTCCGGCATCGCAGTTTTCCGCGCACCCGGAAGATTTTTGATCTGCTTTAGATTCATTGCGTCTGATTCTAATCGATCTCGCGGCACCACGATTGCACTTCTATGAAATTGACTTATTTGATTGTACTGAAAAGGGTCGGACTGAATGAGTTTTGGATGTAATGACTGTAAGTGAGAACAGAAATAACCGCGCATCCGGTGATTTGCACGGTTCAATCCGGCAGCTTCGAGCCATGTACGCTACACGACTCATGACGGAGATCTATCACCTGCTCCAGCCCAGCGGTCAACACACGCTGTGTGGTTTGAGAGTCAGTCGTATAACGTCGGAACGAAGGGCAAACACTCTACAACTCGTGAGTGAACTGCCAACAAATCTCACGATCTGTAAACACTGCGAGCGTATCCGGAACCAGGACGTTCGTGAAATGAATTAGCCAGGGATTCTAGCCACAAAAAGGCACAAAAAGAACAAAAGGTAATAAGTCGGTTCTTCCAACTTCCTTTTGTTCTTTTGTGCCTTTTTGTGGCTAACTATTCCTCGCCGTCCGGACCGGCAATGATCTCGCCGTCATTCGACGCAGGCGCCGGAACGACCACGGGCTCGCGTGGAGGCATCACGATGTCGTGCCCGCCAACAATGTCGGGAAACTCATCGAGATCGCGCTCACGCGCCTGATCGACTGTTTCATCACGTTCGATATCGACGTTGCGATAGTATTCCATACCCGTTCCGGCAGGAATCAATCGACCCATGATGACGTTCTCTTTCAGCCCGCGCAGGTAGTCGACGCGCCCGGAGATCGCGGCTTCGGTAAGCACGCGCGTCGTCTCCTGGAACGATGCCGCCGAGATGAACGAATCGGTCGAGAGCGATGCCTTCGTGATACCAAGCAACAGCGGCTCTGCTTGCGCAACTTCGCCGTCTTCCTGTCGCACGCGCTCGTTCTCGTCCTGGAAGCGGAAGCGATCCACCTGCTCTTCGAGCAGGAATTCGGTGTCGCCCACTTCCTTGATCTTCACCCAGCGCAACATCTGACGAACAATCACTTCGATGTGCTTGTCGTTGATGTTCACACCCTGTAGACGATAGACCTCCTGAATTTCGTTTACGAGGTACTCCTGCAAACGACTCATACCCAGAACACGCAGGATGTCGTGCGGGTTTAATGGGCCGTCCATTAAAGCCTCGCCCGCTCGGACTCGGTCGCCATCCTGCACGTTGATGTGCGTACCACGCGGGATGTCGTACTCGCGCTCTTCACCGTCGTCACCGGTAATGATCAATTTGCGCTTGCCTTTCGAGATCGCGCCGAGCGTCACGGTGCCGTCGATTTCAGACATGACCGCGGTTTCCGCAGGACGCCGCGCTTCGAAGAGCTCGACGACGCGCGGCAAACCACCCGTGATGTCTTTGGTCTTGGTCGTTTCGCGCGGGATCTTCGCGATGATGTCGCCCGGCTCAACGTCCTCGCCGTCCTGCACCATCAGGTTCGCACGCACAGGCATCTGGTACGTCTTCAGCACCTTGTTGCTGGCGCTGCGGATTTCCAGACGCGGCTGTTTCTTTTCGTCAGGCGAGTCTTTCACGACCATGCGCGACTGACCGGTCACTTCGTCGACTTCTTCGTCGAACGTCACGCCTTCCTTCAAATCCTGGTACTTAGTGTGTCCAGCGACTTCGGTAAGGATCGCGAACGTGAACGGGTCCCACGTCGCCAGGAGCTGGTCCTGTGTGACGCGGCTGCCGTCTTCGACGAGAATGTGCGCGCCGTAGACGATCTGATAACGCGCGGCCTCACGACCGCGATCGTCGATGATTGTCAACGAACCGTTGCGGTTCATCGCGATGCGCTCGCCCTTGCGGCTCTTCACCGTTTGCAGGTCGAGATACTTGACCGTGCCGTCCTGACGCGCTTCGTGTTTGGACGACTCCTCGAGACGCGCCGTACCGCCGATGTGGAACGTACGCATCGTCAACTGCGTGCCCGGTTCACCGATCGACTGCGCCGCGATCACGCCGACGGCTTCGCCGATCTCGACCGGACGGCCGGTTGCGAGGTTGCGCCCGTAGCACTTGATGCAGCAACCGCGTCGCGATTCGCAGGTCAACACCGAACGAATACGCACGCGCTGCACGCCCGAACGCTGAATCTCAGCCGCGAGGTCTTCGTCGATTTCCTGATTAGACGCGACGATTACGGATCCTTCAATTGGGTCGGTGACGTCCTCGAGCGCCGTGCGGCCGACAATACGGTCGCGCAGCGATTCGATTTCCTCGCCACCTTCCACAATCGCACTGGCGGAAATTCCGCGCAGCGTGCCGCAATCTTCTTCGCTGATGATCACGTCCTGAGCGACGTCGACGAGCCGTCGTGTCAGGTAACCCGAGTCAGCGGTCTTCAGTGCCGTGTCAGCCAGACCTTTGCGAGCGCCGTGTGTCGAGATGAAGTACTGCAACACGTTGAGGCCCTCGCGGAAGTTTGCCTGAATCGGAGTCTCGATGATTTCGCCCGACGGACGAGCCATCAGACCGCGCATTCCGGCAAGCTGGCGAATCTGCTGTGCGCTACCACGAGCTCCGGAGTCGCTCATGACCAGGATCGGATTGAGCTCACCGCTGGAGCGCTCGCGATCGTCCATCGCCTTGAACATCTCTTTCGCGACTTTGTCGGTGACTTCAGACCAGATCGCGATCACCTTGTTGTAGCGTTCGCCGTTCGTGATGACGCCGTCGAGATACTGCTGCTCGACCGCGATCACGTCTTTGTCGGCCTTGTCGACAAGTGGCTTCTTGGCGGAAGGAGTCACAAGGTCGTCGATGCCGATGGAGATTCCCGCTTTCGTGGCGTAAAGGAATCCGAGGGTCTTCAGATCGTCAAGCATCTTGACGGTCATCTCATGGCCCAGTCGGATGTGTGAATAGTTAACCAAAGACTGGAGACCTTTCTTCTTCAACGTGCCGTTGATGAATGGGAGGCCCGCTGGAATCGAGTCGTTGAAGATGACGCGTCCGACTGTTGTGTTAATAACACGGCGCACGTCGTCCTGGACCACCGCCCGCAGAATGTCCTGCGGATCGTGTTCCTGGACCAAATCGATCAAATCGCCTTGAATGCGAAGCTTGATTGGCGTTTGAGTTGTGACCTCGCCGGCGTCGAGTGCCAGCAGCACTTCTTCGAGCGAAGCAAACACGCGTCCCTCACCCTTCGCGCCCGCACGATCCCGCGTCAGGTAATAGATACCCAGCACGATGTCCTGCGAAGGCACCGCGATTGGCTGACCGCTCGCAGGGCTCAGGATGTTGTTGCTCGAAAGCATCAGCACTGCCGCTTCGATTTGCGCTTCGGGGCTTAAAGGAATGTGCACCGCCATCTGGTCGCCGTCGAAGTCGGCGTTGAATGCCGTACAAACGAGCGGGTGGATCTTGATAGCTTTGCCTTCGACGAGCACCGGCTCAAATGCCTGGATGCCGAGACGGTGCAGTGTCGGAGCGCGATTCAGAAGCACCGGATGCTCGCGAATCACTTCTTCGAGAATGTCCCAAACGACGGGCTCCTGCCGTTCCACCATCTCGCGCGCCTGCTTGATCGTCGCGGCGTGGGCCTGCTTCTCGAGCTGGTTGTAGATGAATGGTTTGAACAACTCGAGCGCCATCTTCTTCGGCAAACCGCACTGGTGCAGTTTCAGTTCCGGACCAACCACGATCACGGAACGTCCCGAGTAGTCGACGCGCTTGCCCAACAGGTTCTGACGGAAGCGTCCCTGCTTGCCTTTCAACGTTCCACTCAGAGACTTGAGCGGGCGATTGTTGACCCCACGCAGCACGCGTCCGCGCCGCCCGTTATCAAACAGAGCATCGACAGCTTCCTGAAGCATGCGCTTCTCGTTGCGGACGATGACTTCCGGCGCGCGCAACTCCATCAGCTTCTTGAGACGGTTGTTGCGGTTGATGACGCGTCGATAGAGATCGTTCAAATCTGAAGTCGCAAAACGTCCGCCATCCAACGGCACGAGCGGCCGCAGCTCGGGTGGAATTACCGGAATCACGTCGAGGATCATCCAATCAGGCCGGTTGCCGGACTTCAAAAAGCTCGTCGCAACTTTCAGACGCTTCGAGTATTTCAACTTCTTCTGCTGCGATGTTTCTTCTCTCATCCGCTTGCGCAGATCTGTCGCCAACTCTTCGACGTCGACCATCGCGAGCAACTCTTTGATCGCTTCGGCGCCCATCTTCGCAACGAATTGAGCCGGAAAGTCGCGCACGAGCTCGCGATAACGCTCGTCGCTGACGAGTTCACGCTCTTTCAATCCAGGCACATCGCCGGGATCGATCACGATGTACGACTCGAAATAGAGGACCTTCTCCAGCTCGCGCAAGGGAATGTCGAGCAGGTGCCCGATGCGGCTGGGAAGTCCTTTAAAGAACCAGACGTGCGAACAAGGGCTGGCCAGGTCGATATGGCCCAACCTCTCGCGGCGCACTTTCGCCTGAGTCACTTCCACTCCACACTTGTCGCAGATCACGCCGCGGTGCTTCATGCGTTTGTATTTTCCGCAGAGGCACTCCCAATCGGCGACCGGTCCAAAGATGCGCGCGCAGAAGAGCCCATCGCGCTCAGGCTTGAACGTGCGATAGTTGATTGTTTCTGGCTTGGTCACCTCACCATGCGACCATTGCCGGATTTTTTCCGGTGACGCAAGTGAGATACGAATAGCCTCAAAATCGGGAGCTAGTTGCGTCTTTTCTTGTTGGAATCTGAACACTTGATTTCTCCGTTCATTTCAGCCGCGGATTCACGGCAAAACCGACTTTAAGCCTCTACGGCACTGGTGACGATCGCTTCACCTACACCGTCTTGCGCACCGTCGCCATCGGCAGCTTTCTTATTAATCAACTCAACATCGAGACACAGCGACTGTAGCTCGCGCACGAGCACGTTGAACGACTCCGGCAGCCCTGGATCGAAGTCCGCCTCGCCTTTCACGATCGCCTCGTAGATCTTCGAGCGTCCCGCGACGTCGTCAGACTTGGCCGTCAGCAACTCCTGGAGGATGTGAGCCGCGCCGTAAGCCTCGAGCGCCCAAACCTCCATCTCTCCAAATCGCTGTCCACCAAACTGCGCCTTGCCGCCGAGTGGCTGCTGCGTGATCAAGCTGTATGGTCCAATCGAACGGGCGTGGATCTTGTCGTCGACCAGGTGCGACAGTTTCAACATGTAGATATAACCGACTGTCACCTTCTGCTCGAAAGGATCACCACTGAGACCGTCATACAGCACCGCCTTACCAGACTCGTTGACGATTTCCGGCAACCCAAGCTCGCGAGCTCGCTCGCCTGAAGCTTGCAGCTTCTTCTTGATCTCCGCTTCGGTTGCACCGTCGAACACTGGTGTGGCGAAGTGCATACCGAGAACGCGCGCGGCCCAACCCAGGTGTGTCTCGAGGATCTGGCCCACGTTCATTCGCGAAGGCACGCCCAAAGGATTCAGGACGATCTCGACCGGAGTTCCATCCGGCAGGTACGGCATATCTTCCTCGGGAAGAATGCGCGCGATCACGCCTTTGTTTCCGTGACGACCGGCCATCTTGTCGCCGACCGAAAGCTTGCGCTTCATGGCGATAAAGACTTTCACCATCTTGATCACACCCGGCGAAAGCTCGTCGCCCTGGCGCAGCTTCGCGATCTTCTCTTCGTAGATGTCAGAGAGGATCTTGATCTGGCGTTCGGTGCGATCTTCGTACTCCTTGATCTCCGCGCCGATGTCGAGCCGCGAAGAAGCAAGTTGCACTTTTCTCAACGCCTTCGGCTCAACTGCCTTGAGCATCTCACGCGTGATCAGTACGTTCTTCTCTATTAGAACTTCACGATTCGCGGTGAGATCCGCTGAGAGTTTCCGGCCTTCGAGCAGTTCGTAGATTCGCGCGTCGCGCTGCTCGCGCAGGATACGAATCTCGTCCTCGAGGTCGCGCCGCAGGCGATCTTCTTCATCCTGCTCGATCGCGAGTGAGCGCTGGTCCTTCTCCTGTCCCTTGCGGGTGAAGACCTGCACGTCCACCACGGTGCCGTCGATTCCCGGCGGGCTGACGAGCGACGCATCTTTAACGTCGCCGGCCTTCTCACCGAAGATTGCTCGCAGGAGTTTTTCTTCGGCCGTCAGTTGTGTCTCGCCTTTCGGTGTGACCTTTCCGACCAGGATCGAACCGGGCTTCACCTGCGCGCCGATGCGAATGATGCCGCTCTCGTCGAGATCGCGAAGCATGTTCTCACCGACGTTCGGAATGTCGCGTGTGATTTCCTCTGGTCCAAGCTTGGTGTCGCGCGCTTCGATTTCGAGCTCTTCGATGTGAATCGAGGTGTAGTAGTCCTCTTTCACGAGTCGCTCGGAAACCAGAATCGCGTCTTCGAAGTTGTAACCGCGCCACGGCATGAATGCGACCAGCACGTTTCGTCCCAGCGCCAGCTCACCGCGATCGGTACATGGACCATCAGCGATTACCTGACCCTTCTGGACGCGTTCACCCACATGAACTATTGGCCGTTGATTGATACAGGTGTTCTGATTAGAACGCTTGAACTTGATCAACGTGTAAATGTCGGCCGTCACCTCGCGCGAGATCGTGCCGTCGACGTTGTGATCGGCTTTGACGATGATGCGCTCCGAGTCGACGTAGTCGACGACGCCGTCGCGTTTGGCTGCAACCACGGCGCCGGAGTCGCGTGCCGTCACCTTTTCCATGCCGGTTCCGATGTACGGGGCTTCAGCACGGAGCAAGGGCACTGACTGGCGTTGCATGTTGGATCCCATCAACGCGCGGTTCGCGTCGTCGTTCTCGAGGAACGGAATCAGCGAGGCCGCTACAGACACCAACTGCTTCGGCGAGACGTCGACGTACTCGATGTCCTTGCGTTGGGCCAGGATGAACTCGCCCGCCTTCCGCGCAGCGTTACGCTCGTTGATGATGTGGCCGTTCTCGTCGAGCTCGATGTTGGCCTGACCGATGACGTGCTTGTCTTCCTCCCACGCCGTCAGATAGAAGGGCCATGGTTCAAACTCAGCTTTACGAGACTCGCCGCTAAGCTTCTTGTTGGCCTTCTCGACTTCTTCCTCGGGGACGTGTTCGCCAGGCTTGAGCTTCGTGTCGCCGCCGTTGATGACGCGCACGTATTCGACAACGCGCCCGTCGATGACCTTGCGGTACGGCGCTTCGATGAAGCCAAACTCGTTGATGCGCGCGAAGCACGACAGGCTCGAGATCAACCCGATGTTCGGACCTTCAGGAGTCTCGATAGGACAGATGCGTCCGTAGTGCGTCGGGTGTACGTCGCGCACTTCGAACCCGGCGCGCTCGCGGGACAGACCGCCCGGTCCAAGTGCCGACAGGCGGCGCTTGTGTGTGATCTCCGAGAGCGGGTTTGTCTGGTCCATGAACTGCGACAACTGGCTCGATCCGAAGAACTCGCGTACCGCAGCCGTCACGGGCTTCGCGTTGATCAGATCGCGCGGCATCGTCGTTTGCATTTCCTGGTGGATCGACATCTTCTCCTTGATGGCTCGCTCCATGCGCTCCAGGCCGATGCGGAACTGGTTTTCCAGCAACTCACCGACAGCACGCACGCGCCGGTTGCCAAGATGATCGATGTCGTCCGCCTGGTACTCAGACGGGTTCTTACGCATCTTCAGGACGTATCCGACCACTTCGTAAAAATCGTGCGCGGAGAGAAGTGGGTCCTCGATGCGGTTGCGTTCGGGTTTGCCCATCTTGATGTTGAACTTCAGACGACCGACACGCGAGAAGTCAAACTTGCGCGGATCGAAGAACATCGCTTCGAGCAAACGATATGCAGTCTGCACGGTCGGCGGATCGCCAGGACGCATCTTGCGATAGATCTCCAGCAGCGCGTCGACCGGTTTCGTAATGACGTCTTTCTTGAGCGTCAGAGACAGGACTGGTCCAACGTCGTCGCGCTCCGGGAAGAAGACCGACAAGCTCGTAATGCTGGCTTCGACGATCTCCTGAAGTTTCGCAGGCGTGATCTCGTTGTTGGCTTCGAGAATAATCTCGCCGCTCTCGGTATTGACGATGTCAGAGACACTGAAAGCGCCTTCCAACTGCGACGAGTCGACTTCAACCTCTTTGATGCCGCTCTTGCGCAATGCCTCGAGCGCGGACGAAGCGACCTTCTTGCCGCCGCGGACGATCGGATCGGGCCCCTTGCCCTTCATGTCGTGATCGACCTTCATGCCGACGAGGTTTGTTTGTCCTTCTTCGGCAACCTGGACCAGCAAGCGACCGTTCTCGATGCGAATCTCGTCGGTGACGTAGATCGCCTTCAGCATGTCCTCGTCGGTGAATGCCGCATTCTTGACGGCTTCTTCCAACTGCGAGTCGGTGCGGAGTCCTTTCAGATCCTGCTTCTGGTTGAACCAGAGCCCGAGTGCGCGCAGGAAGATCGACGCCAGGAACTTGCGTTTGCCTACGCGAACGTAGAGCAGGTTCTTCTGGTCGTATTCAAATTCAACCCACGAACCGCGATACGGAATGATCTTCGCGACGTAGATCGCGCCGCGCTTAAAGAAGACACCGGGCGAACGATGCAACTGCGAAACGATGACGCGCTCGGTGCCGTTGATGATGAACGTGCCGTTGTCCGTCATCAGCGGGATTTCACCGAAGAAGACTTCTTCTTCCTTGATGTCGCGAATCGACAGAACTTCGGTGTCCGGGTCCTTGTCGAAGACAGTGAGCCGGATCTTCACCTTCAGCGGAACGCTGTAGCTCATACCGCGTTCCTGACACTCCTGTTGATCGTGCTTGTGTTTTAGACCGACAGGTTCGCCGCAGTTTTCGCAAAGCTGTGGTCGCACGAAGTTGAACGTGCCGCAACGATGGCAAAGCGTGTCTCCCGCTGCCAGGGGATTTACCTTGATCGTCGCACCGCAGTTCTTACAATTCGATCGAAGATAGTTAAGACCTTCGAGACGTCCGCATTTGCACTGCCAGTTACCGATCTGGTACTCGACAAAATCCAGCGTGGCAGTACCGCGAAAGTCTGAGATCGGAAAGACTGACTGAAACACCGCCTGGAGGCCGGTGGCCTCACGCTCTTCCGGCAGGAGATCCATCTGGAGGAATCGGTTGTACGATTCTCGCTGAATCTCGATGAGATTCGGAATCCTGACGGCAGTGGCGATCTTGGAAAAGTCCTGACGCTCAGGTGCCTGACTGGTACGTCTTCCTAACCCGGTAGTGATTGTTTGAAGCAGATTTGCAGACATGTGAGTTCCTTTATTAATGCCAATTGCCAATTAGAGACGGCAAAGCGCGGTCAGAGCGTACAATGCCCTGACCGCTTGTTTTGCAAAGCGGCGGATCTTTCCGTCAAATTTTCTGGGAGTAACGCCAGCGCCTCAATACTCCCTTAACTTAGCCACTCAAAATCCTTGTGTCAAGCCACGAGAAAGAAACGACCCGAATCGCCACAAAGAAGCACAAACGATTTATGTGCCTTTTTGTGGCTCTATTTGACTTCGACCGTAGCTCCAGCGTCTGAAAGTTTCTGTTTGATCGTCTCGGCTTCTTCCTTCGAAACGCCTTCCTTCACTGCTTTGGGGGCTGCTTCTACAAGATCCTTCGCTTCTTTCAATCCCAGCGCGGTGACCTCGCGGACAACCTTGATCACGTTGATCTTGTTGCCGCCGATCGCCTGCAGGATCACGTCAAACTCAGTCTTCTCTTCCGCGGCTGCCGCGGCTTCAGCACCACCGCCGGCTGCTGCCGCTGGGGCTGCGACTGCTGCCGCTGCTGCTGAAACGCCGAAAGTCTCTTCCAGGTCCTTCACCAACTGGGAAGCCTCAAGAAGAGTCATGCCTTTTAAGAATTCAATTACGTCTTCGCGTGTTGCTGCCATGATTACCTTTCTATCCTCCTCAAAACCTTATGCGGTTTTCTGCTCACCAATCTGTTTAATAACGACTGCCAGGTTGCGCGGCACGGCGGAAATCACCGTCACCAAACGTTGCGCCTGGCAGTTGATTAGGAACATCACCTTTGAAATCAACTCTTCCTTCGAAGGCAAACTGGCGATCGCTTCGACGTCTCGCAACGCGACAACCTTGCCCTCGACGACTCCGGCCTTGAAAGTAAAGATGTCCGGATTCGCCTTCGTAAACTTTGAAATAGCTTTCGACAAACCGACGGGATCGCCCGTGCTCAATGCAATCGCAGTCACTCCTTTAAAGTGTTCCGCCGCAGCCTCGAGCGCCGTTCCTTCTGAAGCTCTCCGCGCGAGCGTGTTCTTTACCACCTCGTAAGAAACACCGGCTTCACGGAGCTGGTTGCGCAGCTCCTGGTCTTTCGCGACGGTCATCTTCTGAAAACCGACCACCATCGCGGCCTGGGCGTTCTTGAACTGTTCGGTGAGAGCGTCGAGATCTTTTTGTTTCTGTTGTTTTGATTTCATTGTTTTCAGCTCCCACCTTTTACTTCGCGTATGCCGCTTCGTCCAGCAAAACTCCCGGACTCATCGTGGCAGCGAGATTCACTTTCTTCACGTATTTGCCTTTTGCCGTAGCCGGCTTCGCCTTCACAACTGCATCGAGCAGCGCCTTCGCGTTGTCTCGAAGCTTGTCGCTCTCGAACGAAACCTTGCCGACTCCGACGTGTATGACACCGGTTTTATCGACGCGGTATTCAACTTTACCCGCTTTCGTCTCCCTGATCGCGTTAGCGACGTCGAAAGTAACCGTGCCCGTTTTCGGATTGGGCATGAGCCCGCGAGGTCCGAGCACCTTACCGAGACCACCCACCAGACGCATCATGTCAGGCGTTGCAATGACGGCGTCGAAATCGGTCCAGCCGCCTTTGATTCTGTTGACAACGTCCTCACCGCCGACCATGTCGGCTCCAGCCTCTTCCGCTTCCCTGACTTTGTCGCCCTGTGCGATGACGAGGACCGTCTTAGACTTGCCGAGACCGTGCGGCAGAACGAGGGTTCCGCGTACGAGTTGATCGGCTTTTCGCGGATCGACGCCGAGCCAGACTGTTAATTCAACTGTTTCGTCAAACTTCGCGAACGCGATCTCTTTGAGTTTAGCGATTGCTGTTTCGAGGTTGTATTTGCGTCCCGGCTCGATCTTTTCGAGCGCGATGCGATACTTCTTTCCGTGTTTCTTCACGCTTTATCTCCGAGGTGCAAGCGGGCATGCATTTGTCATTTATCATTTACCATTTTTCATTTGTCATTTCGAAATTACGCGCCTGGTTCAAATGACAAATGAGAAATGATAAATGACCAATGACAAATCATAACCCTCCCTCTTTAATAGGTCCTATATGACCTTATTCCACCGTCAGCCCCATCTGCCGGGCCGTTCCCTCAATCGTCTTGATCGCCGACTCCAGGCTCGTGGTGTTCAGATCCTGCAACTTCGTCTTGGCGATCTCTTCAACTTTCGCGCGCGAGATGGTTCCAACCTTCTCGCGGTTCGGCTTTCCGGATCCTTTCGGAATGCCCGCAGCCTTCTTCAACAAATCCGCTGCCGGCGGGGTTTTCGTTTCAAACGTAAACGAACGATCAGCGTAGACCGTGATCACGACCGGCACTTTCAGGTCCGGATCCATCTGCGCGGTCTTGGCGTTGAAAGCCTTGCAAAACTCCATGATGTTCACGCCGTGCTGACCCAACGCCGGACCAATCGGCGGCGCCGGATTAGCCTTGCCTGCGGGCACCTGGAGCTTTATGTAACCTGTAATCTTCTTTGCCATCTTCTTCTAAAGACCTATTCTCTTCAGCGAACCTATTCTTCTTCCGCGAACGTAACCTTCTCCACGTCGAGGAAATTCAATTCAACCGGCGTCGACCTGCCGAAGATCGTCACAGTCACCTTCAACGTCGACTTGTCCTCATTGACCTCTTCAACCTTGCCGGTAAAGCTCTGGAACGGCCCGGACTTGATGCGCACAGTCTCGCCGGCCGCATACGAAAACTTCGGCTTCGGCTTTTCAGCGGCCTCGGCCTGCTGATTCACGATCTGATCGACTTCCTGCGGCGTCAACGGTGTCGGATTGTGCCCACCGACGAAACCCGTAACCTTCGGCGTCGACTTAATCATGTGAAAGACGTTGTCAGGAATGTGACCGCGCTCGTCGCAGTCAATCTGCACCAGGACGTAACCGGGATAAAACATACGGGCAGACTCGATACGCTTGTTGCCACGCATCTCGACGACGGTTTCCGTGGGCACCAGAACCTCCGTTATCTCATTCTGGAGATCGGTATCACGGATACGCGCCTTCAGACTGTCGCGTACCTTTTTCTCATGTCCCGAGTACGTATGAAGAATAAACCACTGCTGCATTACAACTCTTTTCCCTTACGCGAAGCCTAACCACCCTGCTATCTTTGCCAATAACCACTGCAAACCCAAAACCAACTGGGTCATTCCCGTATCCACCAGAAACAGATACACCGCGAAAAACACGACCGCGATCAAGGTAATGATAGTCGTGTTCTGGATCTGTTTGACGCTCGGCCAGGAGACACGCTTCATCTCGGCTCGAACGTCATGCAAAAACTGACTTAAACGTCCCGGACGATGCTGCTGCGCACTCTGTCCGCGTTCGCGTCGAGCTACTTTGCCTTCGGGGCCTTCACCAAACCGGGCAGTTCTCGGCGCTACCATTGGTGCGTCTGGATTATCTGTTTCAGCCATAATTCCGTGAACGTTAAAACTTCAAACTTGTTCGCACGCAGTCGGGTCTTTAATCAAATGGCAGGGGTACCAGGATTCGAACCCGGACTTTCGGTTTTGGAGACCGACGTGCTAACCGTTGACACTATACCCCTTCGTCCTAGACGCGGGGACTGGGAGACGCGGTGACCCGGAGAAAACCCCGCGTCTCCGCGTCGCCCCGTCTCCGTGTCAAAATTCATTTCGTCTCTTTGTGATCCGTGTGCTTGCGGCAACGGCGACAGAACTTGCTGAATTCCAACCGGTCCGGCGTGGTCTTCTTATTCTTGGTCGTCACGTAATTCCGGCCCTTACACACACCGCACTGAAGCACTATGTTATCGCGTGGCATAAATCACAATCCTATTCAATAACGTCCGACACCGTTCCGGCGCCCACTGTGCGACCACCTTCGCGAATCGCGAACCGCAGCCCCTTCTCCATCGCGATCGGCGCGATCAGCTCGATCTCCATCGCCACGTTGTCGCCTGGCATCACCATCTCCACGCCCTCAGGCAGCGTCGCAACACCGGTCACGTCCGTGGTCCGGAAGTAGAACTGCGGCCGGTAACCACTGAAGAACGGCGTGTGTCGTCCACCTTCTTCCTTCGTCAACACGTACGCCTCGGCCTTGAACTTCGTGTGCGGCGTGATGCTGCCCGGCTTCGCAATCACCTGCCCGCGCTCGATGTCCTTGCGGTCAATACCACGCAGCAGCAGACCGACGTTGTCGCCGGCCACACCTTCATCGAGCAACTTCTTGAACATCTCGACACCCGTGACGACGGTCGAACGCGTCGGACGAATACCGACGATCTCCACCGTCTCGTTCACCTTCACCTTGCCGCGCTCCACACGACCTGTGGCCACCGTGCCGCGGCCCTGAATCGTGAAGATGTCTTCCACCGGCATCAGAAACGGCTTGTCCATTTCGCGTGCCGGCGTCGGAATGTAGCTGTCCACCGCTGCCATCAGCTCCAGCACCGTCTTCTCCCCATCCGGCTCGCCGTTCAATGCCTTTAACGCCGAAACCTTGACCACC